>NZ_JBVVUU010000022.1:0-42378 GCF_056032925.1 Aeribacillus sp. JST-2 | reverse complement strand
AAAAAAGTTTATCCTCATATCTGCTCATTTCTTGAATCAACAGGAACGCTTTCGTTTTGTTCAGTTTTCAAAGATCAATCAAAACAAGCGACTTTTATATTGTATAAAATACAATAACGATTGTCAACAAATTATTTATCCATCATCGCTGACTTCAAAAATTATAACAGCTTCAAACATGAATGACAAGTATTTTTTTATATACATGCAATTTCTTTAACACCAATTACATTAGAAAAGGCAGCTTGCCTAAAAACAAAAGCAAACTGCCACTTTACAATTAAAAAACTTGTTTAATAGACAAATCATTTTGTTTTTCTAAAGAGATGATCTCATCTGAATCAATGACTTGAATTAGAGGCCTAGAAGCGGTTTTCTCATTTATAAATCCAATTTTTCCAACCGTACCGTCGGAAAGCTTTACTTTCCGGCCGATCATATATTTAACAAATAATTTTTTAAAAACATTGACCACACTTAAATCGAATTTTCCAAACCCGTACTTTTCTAATTCTTCCAGCACGTAAAAAGGCGAGTATCCTGCCCGAAACGGACGCGGAGATACCATCGCTATATAATGATCTGCGAACGAAACAATCTTTGCGAATGGATGAAAATTGTCCCCCTTGACCCCTAACGGATACCCGGTTCCATCCATTCTTTCATGGTGTTGCAATACACAAATCTTTGTTCCTTTTTTTAAGGATGGAATATCCTTTATTAGCTGATAGCTGTATATTGGATGTTGTTTCACTTCTTTATATTCCCATTCATTCAACACTTCTTTTTTGTTTAAAATAGCCGGGGGGATTTTGGACATGCCACAATCACTTAACAATCCCGCAAGAGCAATTTGATTAATTTCCCCGGAAACAAACCCCAGTTTTTTCGCAATCAATGCGCTAAGCAATGAGACCGAAATGGAATGATGGTAAATATATTCATTAACTTTACATTTTTTATATAAGTCCATGGCATAGTGCTCTTCTTCCAGTGCTTTTCCTAACAAGGGAAATAATAATTTTCTTATATAAAAAATATCCAACGGAACTCCTGATTGCCATGATAAAAAAGTTTTTTGAAAATTTTTTACAGCCTCATCATATATTTCCGTAAAACTATCTGCTGTTATTTTTTCTTCTTTTTCATCTGCCACTTCTCGTTCAGACTTTTTCTTTGCCGACACTGCTTTCGAGAATGGTTCGACATTTACCTTCTGTACCAAAAATGCGCGGAAAATTTCAATATGTTTCTCTTCTATGACAGTGCCTTTTCTAGCAATTGGCTTTGATGTCAATGAAAAAACATCTTGTTGTAGGACAAAACCCTCTTGCAGTTGATTTACATCCATTAGCAAAGTAATCCCCCCTGTTTGACCAATTGAAACTTATAATAAATACGCCTGCTAATGATGTTTACTTAAACCTCATCTTGCTCCTCATTATCTTCTTCTTTTTCTACAAGAGCGACTGTCGAAACGTGTTCATTTTTATCGAGTTTGATTAACTTAACCCCCACTGTGTTTCGTCCCATTGATGATATGTCATTGACATCCATTCGGATAAGTACGCCGTTTTCTGTAATAATCATTAAATCTTCATGGCCTCGGACCGATTTTACAGCTACAACTTGCCCGTTTTTCTCAGTGATGTTGCACGTTTTTAAACCTTTTCCCCCACGGCTTTGAATTCGATACTCAGTTTCCGGCGTACGCTTTCCGTATCCATTTTCGGTTACGACTAACACATCGACGCCTTGTTCCAATACTTCCATACCGACTACTTGGTCATCGGCAAACAGTGTAATCCCTTTTACGCCAGTTGCTGTACGTCCCATTGAACGAACATCTGTTTCATGAAAACGAATCAACATCCCTTTTTTTGTGCCTATGACGATATCCTTCTTGCCATCTGTCAAATGTACAGAGATAAGTTCGTCTCCTTCGCGCAAATTTAAAGCAATTAAGCCGCTGTTGCGAATATGAGCAAATTGTGATAGAGGCGAACGTTTGCAAATCCCTTCCTTTGTAGCAAAAAATAAAAACCAATCATCGACAAACTCTGAGACAGGAATAACAGCATTAACCCATTCATCTTGGTCAATCTCTAATAAGTTAATAATTGGGATTCCTTTAGCTGTACGCCCATATTCTGGAATTTCATATCCTTTTGTCTTGTATACTTTCCCTTTGTTGGTGAAAAATAGAATGGTATCATGGGTGCTTGTCGTAAACAAATGTTCGACAAAATCATCCGCATGAGTCCCCATGCCTTGGATGCCTCTTCCACCACGTTTCTGGCTTCGATAGGTCGAAACAGGGAGCCGCTTAATATAACCTTTATGAGTGAGCGTAACCACTATATTCTCTCTCGGAATCAAGTCTTCATCCTCAATTGCTTCAAAACCAGTCGCAATAATTTCCGTACGCCGCTCATCATTAAATCTTTCTTTTATTTCTTGCAATTCTTCACGAATAATATCCAGTACTTTTTCTTCGCTGGCTAAAATTCCTTTTAATTCTTCTATTAATCGAACGAGCTCCTTATATTCTTCTTCTATTTTTTCGCGTTCTAGTCCTGTCAAGCGCTGCAATCTCATATCCAAAATCGCTTGCGCTTGTTTTTCTGTCAAAGAAAATCTCTCCATTAACCCTTGGCGGGCCAGATCGGTTGTTTTAGAACTGCGAATCAAATTAATTACCTCATCGATATGATCTAGGGCGATTCTTAATCCTTCCAAAATATGAGCCCGCGCTTCGGCTTTCCGTAATTCAAAGGCAGTTCGTCTTCGAATCACTACTTTTTGGTGATCTAAATAATGTTCCAATATTTGTTTTAAATTTAAGACTTTCGGCTCCCCGTTTACTAACGCCAGCATATTGATTCCAAAACTTGTCTGCAATGCAGTTTGCTTATATAGATTATTCAACAGGACATTTGCATTCGCATCTCTATGCACTTCAATAACAATACGCATGCCGTTTCTGTCCGATTCATCACGCAAATTAGATATGCCATCAATTTTTTTCTCCCGAACAAGTTCCGCAATCCTTTCGATGAGCTTAGCCTTATTCACTTGATACGGGATTTCAGTTACAATGATTGCTTGCTTTCCGTTCTCTTTTTCCTCAATCTCCACTTTCGCCCGAATGGTGATGGATCCGCGGCCGGTTTCATAAGCTTTTCGAATACCGCTCTTCCCCATAATTTGCCCAGCGGTTGGAAAATCGGGACCTGGGATGATTTCCATCAGTTCAGCAATCGATATATCAGGATCTTTGCTTAAAGCAAGAACACCATCAATTACTTCGCCGAGCTGATGAGGGGGAATATTTGTCGCCATACCGACAGCAATTCCTGATGCGCCATTGACTAATAAGTGCGGAAACCGGGAAGGTAAAACAACAGGCTCCTTTTCTGATCCATCATAGTTATCCTGATAATCAATCGTATCTTTATTGATATCCCGAAGCAGTTCTAGCGAAATCTTTGACATACGCGCCTCCGTATAGCGCATGGCGGCCGCCGCATCGCCATCAATGGAACCAAAATTACCGTGCCCGTCCACTAACATATAGCGATAGTTAAAATCCTGCGCCATTCTAACCATCGTCTCGTAAACCGCCGAATCGCCGTGAGGATGGTATTTCCCGATCACTTCTCCTACGATGCGGGCGGATTTTTTATGGGGTTTATCCGGGGTCATGCCGAGGTCATGCATCGCATAAAGAATTCGCCGGTGCACAGGCTTTAAACCATCGCGGACATCAGGCAAGGCGCGCGACACGATAACGCTCATAGCATAATCAAGAAAGGATGTCCGCATTTCCTGACTAATATTAACCTCTTGTATTTGTGATTCGTTCTTTTCAGCCATTTTTCTTACCTCCCAATAAACATTTCGCAGACCTCACCGAATTGGGGAGGAAATCTATTTGCTCGATTTGTCAACACAATGGAGCATTTCCATTGGATTTGGGCATGCTCAAATGATTTGCTCTATATTTCAATGAACGTTCAACCTACTAGCTAGGCGAACCATGCTGATGCCTGTATCAGATATCAAGATTTTTTACATAACGTGCATTTTCTTCAATAAATTGGCGACGGGGCTCAACTTTGTCGCCCATTAAAATTTCAAACGTTTCATCGGCATCAATTGCATCTTGCAATGTAACCTGCAATAAAGTTCTTGTAGATGGGTTCATAGTTGTTTCCCACAGCTGTTCTGGATTCATTTCTCCGAGACCTTTATAGCGCTGAATGCTTGGTTTCGGCTGATCCGGCAATTCAGACAAAATCTTTTCTAACTGCCGGTCATTATAAGCATATTCAACCTTTTTTCCTTGCGTAATTTTATATAAAGGCGGTTGTGCAATATAAACATAACGTTTTTCAATAATGCCTCTCATATACCGATAGAAAAATGTTAGTAAAAGAGTACGGATGTGAGCTCCATCCACATCGGCATCGGTCATAATCACAATTTTATGATATCTTGCCTTCGACACGTCAAAATCCTCGCCAATTCCTGTTCCGATGGCAGTAATTATAGCTCGCACTTCGTTGTTTGATAATATTTTATCAAGACGGGCTTTCTCTACATTCAATATTTTCCCTCTTAACGGCAAAATTGCTTGGAAATGACGATCTCGGCCTTGTTTTGCAGATCCTCCTGCAGAATCCCCTTCAACAACAAACAATTCAGAGATTGATGGGTCTCTAGAAGAACAGTCAGCTAATTTCCCAGGTAAATTGGAAATTTCTAATGCTGTCTTTCTTCTTGTTAATTCCCTTGCTTTTTTGGCAGCCAAACGAGCCCGCGCCGCCATCAAACCTTTCTCGACAATTTTTTTGGCAACATGTGGGTTTTCAAGCAGGAACGCTTCAAACATTTCTGAAAAGACCGAATCAGTAATCGCCCTGACTTCTGAATTTCCAAGCTTTGTTTTTGTTTGCCCTTCAAACTGAGGATTCGGATGTTTGACAGAAATGATCGCTGTCAACCCTTCGCGAACATCTTCTCCAGTTAAATTTTGATCGTTTTCCTTAATAGCGCCTGTTTTCCGTGAGTAATCATTTATAATTCTGGTTAAACCGGTTTTGAAGCCGGATTCGTGAGTACCACCTTCATATGTGTGAATATTATTGGCAAATGAGTAAATATTACTAGTAAACCCGTCATTATATTGTAAAGCTATTTCAATTGAAATGCCGTCTTTTTCCCCTTCAATGTAGATCGGTTCTTCGTGGAGAACCTCTTTTGTCCGATTAAGGTGTTTCACATAAGAAATAATGCCGCCCTCATAATGATATTCATTTTTGCGCTGTTTCCCTTCCCGCTTGTCTTCAATGGTGATGAGAATGCCTTTGTTTAAAAAAGCTAGTTCGCGCAGCCTTGTCGCCAGCGTGTCATAATCATATTCTGTTGTTTCTTTGAAAATTTCAGGATCCGGTTTAAAGTGGACGATTGTACCCGTTCCATCCGTTTCTCCAACAACCTTTAAATCTTCGCAAGGCACCCCTCGATTATATCGTTGATAGTAAATTTTCCCGTCCCGGTGAACAAAAACCTCCAGTTCTGTTGAAAGGGCATTTACAACGGAGGCACCTACACCGTGAAGTCCACCGGATACTTTGTATCCGCCGCCTCCAAATTTTCCTCCTGCGTGAAGGACAGTCATAATCACTTCAACAGCCGGCCGCCCCATCTTTTCATGAATTCCGACGGGGATTCCTCGTCCATTATCTTTTACCGTAATGCTATCATCTTTTTCGATGATGACATTAATTTCAGTGCAATAACCCGCAAGTGCTTCATCTATACTGTTATCAACAATTTCCCATACGAGGTGGTGCAGACCTTTTGAACTCGTTGAACCGATATACATACCGGGTCTTTTCCGGACAGCTTCCAATCCTTCGAGCACTTGGATCTGGTTTTCATCATATGTTGTTTGTTTTACTTCTTTTTGTTCCATTGCCACAATGATCACCTGCACTTTTCTAAACATAAAATTTTCATATTTCGGACTCATCCTTAAAAAAATCGTGCTCGTCTTTCCAAAGTTTTGGGAGCTAAAGCAGAAAAGTAAATCCTACTTTTCGTAATCACTAATGATTTCACTTCAACCGTTTGCAAAGGGACGACCATATTTTCTAGTTTTTTAGCAACTCCTGAACAATTGGGGGTGAGATGCATTTGGAATTGAGAATGATGATGATATCTTTTGAAGGGACGATTTGATTTTCACCGACATGCAAATGCATTCATCACCTCATTGACTTATACTAATTGTCCGGAAGATACCTGGTATATCGTTGCTTCCTTCAGTGTTTGATGATCAATCCCATCAACGCTTGTAGTCGTCACAAAAGTCTGTACTTTCCCTTGTATGGCATTTAATAAATGCGATTGGCGGAAATGATCTAATTCAGACAGCACATCATCCAGGAGCAAAATTGGATAATCACCTATTTCTTCTCTAATTAAGTCTATTTCAGCCAGTTTGACGGACAATGCTGTTGTTCGCTGCTGGCCTTGTGAACCAAATGTTTGAACATCTCGATTATTGACATAAAAAATGAGATCATCTCGATGAGGACCCGCCAACGTTGTGCCGCGTTCGATTTCTTTTTCCTTTATTTCTGAAAACTTGTTATAGTATACCTCTATTATTTTCGACAAGTCTTCTTCTTCTGATACCTCTACAGACGGCTTGTACCTTATCCTTAGATCTTCCATATCTCTTGAAATTGTTGAATGAATTGGATTTGCCCATTTTTCGAGCTTCTTCACAAATGAGGCGCGTTTCTTTGTTATGCTAGCGGCCGTTTCACAAAGCTGGAGCGTAAGTACATCAAGCATCTTCTCATCTGTTTGCTTTTTCGTTTGCAGGAGTTTTAAATAATGATTTCGCTGGTGCATAATTTTTTGATATTTGTTCAAATGATGCAAATAAACCGGCGAAACCTGCCCGATTTCCATATTGATAAAACGTCTTCGTATTTGCGGGCTTCCTTTTACTAAATTCAAATCCTCCGGCGCAAACATAATGACATTAACATTTCCCACATAATCGCTCAATTTTCTTTGTTCAATATGGTTAAATTTTGCTTTTTTTCCTTTATTTGAAATAATGAGCTCCACTGACGCAAAACGGTTTTGCTTTTCCACTCCACCTTCTATTTTAGCATATTCCTTTTCCCATTGAATCAGCTCTTTATCATTGCTCGTACGATGCGATTTCGCCATGGCCAAAACGTATATGGCTTCCATCATATTTGTTTTTCCTTGAGCATTTTCACCAATAATGACATTTACTTTATTTTCAAACTGTGCTGTTAAAGAATGATAATTTCGATAGTTCTTTAAGTTTAATTCTTTTAAATACAAGGACAGTCACCAACTTTAACTTTTTACGATAAACGTTCCGAACTCTTTAATATAGACAATGTCCCCATCTTTCAGTTTTCTCCCTCGCCGCTTTTCAGGTTCATCATTGACAAACACTTGATGCTCCTTTAAAAAACATTTCGCCATTCCGCCTGTTTGAATGATATCCGCCATCTTTAAAAACTGTCCAAGTGTGATGTATTCTCCTGTGAATCGAATAACTTGACCCATTTTATCAACCGCTTTCTCAAAACATTCTCTAACATTTAATTTTAACTTTTTTATTTTAAAGAAGAAAGCTACTAGCTAAATTTGAAACTAGTAGCTTTTTTTTGCTAATAAGTTCTAACAGGAAGGATCAGCTGCAATATAGTTTCATCTTCCGGCACTCGGATTAAAAACGGCCTCATCGCACCTGTAAAACTAATGTGAATTTCTGTTCCCTCTACGGCTTTAAGCGCATCTATCATATACTTTGCACTAAAGGAAATTTTTAATTCTTCCCCTTGAACTTCTTTTGCTTGAATTTCTTCAACCACTTTCCCGATTTCAGGGGAATTTGATGTAATTTCGATTGTTCCATCAAGTGTGGCGGATAATTTTACAACATTATTTCTTCCTTCCTTTGCAAGCAAGGAGGCCCGGTCAATAGCTTGGAGAAATTCCTTTGAATCAATGGTGATATCTGTTTTGCTTTCAGTAGGAATGAGCCTGCTTGTGTCAGGATAGGTACCATCAAGCAATCGGGAGAAGAGCAATATATTTTTTGTTTTAAACAGTACTTGGTTTTCGGTGATGACAATTTCCACAAGATCGGTACTGTCATCAATAATTTTGCTTAGTTCATTTAGGCTTTTGCCGGGAATGACGACGTTTTGGACATCATGGATATTTGTATCGACTTTTGCTTTCCTTAAAGCAAGACGGTGGCTGTCGGTTGCAATGCATGTTAATTCTCCATCCGAAAGGCGCCAATTCACTCCTGTTAAGATCGGTCTTGTTTCCGATGTGGAGACGGCAAATGCGGTTTGGCGTATCATGTTTTTTAATAAATCGGCCGGCAATTTGAAAACATTTTGTTCTTTAATATCAGGGAGCCTAGGGTATTCCTCTGCGTCTAATCCATGCAAATGAAATTCTGTTTTTCCCGAACGAATTACCGCTAATAAATGATTTTCCACTTTTATTTCAACTTGCTCCTGCGGAAGTTTTCTAACAATTTCGCTAAAAAATCGGGCTTGCAAAACAATGCTGCCTGGATTGATAACTTCGGCATTTATTTTTCCATCTTCTTCTATTGGAATGAAAGATTCAATAGAGATGTCTGAATCGCTTCCTGTTAATGTGATCCCTTCTTCTGATGCAGTTATTTTAATCCCTGTTAATATCGGAATGGTGGTTCTGGATGATACAGCTTTCATAACGTCTTGAACACTTTGGACAAGTTTACCTTTTTGAATAATTACTTGCATGTGTATCCTCCTTTATTTAAAAACGCGAGTAAACATCTTATGATGATTTATTTTTATTAATAAAAAAACAGCAAAAGTAATAGTAGTGTCTGTGGATATGTGGATAAATCTGTTGAAGAAAGGAAACACAGTCCATCCACATGTGGACAGACTGTGCGTGAATGGATTGTAATTATTCACAATGTCCCCAAAAACTAAAAAGGGTTTTTCAGCATTTCTTGTATCTCGTTAATTTGTTTTTGTAATTGTTGATCGTGTTCGAGCAGTTTTGAAATTTTTTCGTGTGCGTGAATGACTGTCGTATGGTCCCGTCCGCCAAACTCTTCCCCAATTTTCGGCAATGAACTATCCGTAAGCTCTCTTGATAAATACATGGCAATTTGCCTAGGAAATGCTACTGACTTCGTCCTTTTTTTTGCCTTAAAATCTTCCATCTTTAAATTAAAATGTTGACCGACAGCGCGCTGTATATCTTTAATTGTAATCACTTTCGGCTTTGAATTAGGAATGATATCTTTTAAAGCTTCTGCTGCCAGATCTGCGTTAATATCTTTATTGATCAACGAAGAATAGGCAACGACGCGTATGAGTGCACCTTCTAATTCGCGTATGTTCGAATCAATTTGATTTGCAATGTAAAGCATTACTTCATTTGGGATATCGAGCCCATCAGCCTTCGCTTTTTTTCGCAAAATGGCAATTCTTGTTTCAAGGTCAGGAGGTGTGATGTCTGTAATTAATCCCCATTCAAAACGTGATCTTAACCGATCTTCCAGAGTAGGAATTTCTTTTGGCGGTCTATCGCTGGAAATTACGATTTGTTTACTTTCTTCATGAAGAGTGTTAAACGTGTGGAAAAATTCCTCCTGAGTTGATTCTTTTCCGGCAAGAAACTGAATATCATCTATTAGCAGAACATCAACATTCCGATATTTGTTGCGGAATTCGACAGCTTTATTGTCACGAATGGAATTGATAAATTCATTCGTAAATTTTTCTGATGACAAGTAGACAACTCTTGCGGAAGGATTATGTTCAAGAACATAATGGCCGATTGCATGCATGAGATGGGTTTTACCAAGACCTACACCACCGTAGATGAAGAGCGGGTTATATGCCTTTGCCGGTGCTTCTGCAACTGCTAAAGAGGCGGCGTGAGCAAATCGATTTCCAGATCCAATGACGAATGTGTCAAAAGTGTATTTTGGATTAAGCAAATTTTGCGGAAAATCATTTGGCTCTTCCTCTTTTTTTGGTGCAGTTTTAATAGGAGCTTTCGGCATAAACTCATCATCTGTCAAATTTTGGGGAATAATAAACTTTACTCCGATTTCTTCCCCAGTTAAATCATAGATCGTATTGGCAATAAGATGAAGATACCGGGTCTCAAGCCAATCTCTAGCAAACTCGTTCGGAGCAGTAATAATTAACAGGTCGCCTTGCAAAGAGTGTGCTTTCGTTGATTTTAGCCATGTTTCATAACTGGGTTTGCTAACCTTCTTCTTGATTTCTGCAAGCACACGATTCCATAATTCTTCAATATTCTCCATGGCTCCCAAGGTTTCCCTCCTTCGCGGTGGCTAAGAAAACAAATGAATAAATATACAATCCCCAATGAATGTGTATAAAACATATAATATAGTAGAAAAATAACTTTTCTACTCTTTCCCTATGATGTGGATAAGTTCGTTCACATCATTGTGAATATTTTTCCACAATTTATTCACAATCTGTGGAAAAATAGAATAAAAAAGAAAGATGTTCAGGGTTAAAACAAAAATATAATAACAAAATCAATAAGATGTTGCAATGGTTTTTGTAGGTTTATCCACAAGAGAAACAATATGTTGAAAACAATTGTCCACAGGGGTGAAATGTGTGGAAAGTTTGTCGATAATTGTTGAAGATTGCATTTTTGTCGAAAAAAATATCCACAATGAAAAGATCTATGATTTCATTGGAAGGTTGGTTGACAATTAATGTGTTCCGTTACTATAATTAAAAAGACTGTCTTTGTTGAGATAATCCTCGGGGAGGTGTCATAAATAATGAAAAGAACTTATCAACCAAATAAACGTAAACGCAGCAAAGTGCATGGATTCCGCAGCAGAATGAGTTCAAAAAACGGGCGCAAAGTATTAGCAAGACGCCGTCGTAAAGGAAGAAAAGTTTTATCAGCATAGACCACTGAAAAAAAGTCAGTGGTCTTTTTTCACAATAGATAGCCGTCCATGTATGACTTGCTCCAGAAAGGCATTGTGCCCTGATGGAGAAAGTGAAAGTCGGAGTGAATGAAATGAAAAAAAGGAATCGCATTAAAAAAAATGAAGATTTTCAACAAGTATTTCAAAATGGAAAATCAACGGCGAATAGACAATTTGTTCTTTACGTGCTTGATCAACCTGATCAAAAAGAGTTCCGAGTCGGTTTATCCGTCAGCAAAAAAATTGGAAATGCTGTTACGAGAAATAGAGTAAAACGGCTCATTCGCCATGTTTTTATTTTAGAAAAGGAGAAAATATCAAAAGGAAAAGATTATATTGTTATAGCCAGAAAGCCGGCTGCTCATATGAGTTTTCATGAGGTTAGGAAAAGCCTGATCCACCTTTTTTTAAAGATGAATGTTTATCACAGCAATCCGGAAAAACAGATATAAAATGCAGGAATCGCAAGCAAATTGATCAAAAAGATGTTACAATGTTTTTAAATGAAAACGAATAAAATTTTTTCTATATAAACAGAGATATTAGTTGTTAGGAGGAAGTGTTGTTGATTAGGCGAATTTTATTATCTTTCATTTTAGCAATACTTGTATCTGTTTTGGCGGGCTGTATGGAATTCAATAAGCCGATTACGGAAGATAGTGAAGGGTTTTGGAATCAGTACATTGTTTATCCGCTTTCTATGTTAATTACCTATTTTGCGAAATTGTTAGGGAACGATTTCGGCTTGGCGATTATCATTGTGACATTTTTAATTCGGTTGGCTATTTTGCCGTTAATGATTAAGCAAATTCAGAATTCAAAAGCTACACAGGAAATACAGCCAGAACTGCAAAGACTTCGGGAAAAATATCGTTCAAAAGACCAAAAAACCCAGCAGAAGCTTCAACAAGAAACAATGGAACTGTTTCAAAAGCATGGCATCAATCCTCTTGCTGGATGTCTGCCGGTATTGATTCAGATGCCGATTTTAATAGGATTTTACCATGCTATAATGAGAACTCGCGAAATTGCCGAACATAGCTTTTTATGGTTTGATTTGGGGGAAAGGGATCCTTACTTTATATTGCCCCTTTTAGCAGGTGTTTTAACGTTTGTTCAGCAAAAATTGATGATGGCAGGTTCCGCCAATTTAAATCCGCAAATGCAGACGCTGTTGTGGATGATGCCGATTATGGTTATCATTTTTGCCGTAAGCTTGCCAGCAGCTTTGTCACTTTATTGGGTCGTTGGAAATATATTTACAATTGTTCAAACATTAATTATGAACAGCTTACATAATCCTTCTAAAAAGGCAGGAGGAGCACAAAAGTGAAAGAAATCACATCTACCGGCCAAACTGTGGAAGAGGCCGTAAAAAAAGCGTTGGAGAAATTGAACGTTGCCGAGGATGATGTTGAAATTCAGGTGATCGATGAGGGGAAAAAAGGTTTTTTCGGCATATTCGGCCAAAAGCCCGCCACCGTTTATGTGAAAGTGAAAGCGAAAATCAATTTTGAAGCTGATGTTTCAGTGGAGAAGGACAAAACGGGATCGTCGGCAGAAAGCAAAAAAGAAAATTCCGATCCTGTAGAAGAGGCGGAAAAATTCCTTGAAAAAGTAATAAAAGAAATGGGAATTGTTAATTCAGCTATTGATGTAAGAAAAGAAGGAAAAACGATTTATTTTGATATTAAAGGGGAAAATTTGGCCGTTCTCATTGGCAAAAGAGGACAAACATTAAATTCACTACAGTATTTGACACAACTCGTGGCAAATAAATCTTCGGAAGAATATGTAAAAATTATATTAGATGCAGAAAATTATCGGGAGCGGCGCAATGAAACGCTGAAACAGCTTGCGGTTAAATTGGCGGATAAAGCCGTCAAAACAAACAAGGAAATTTCATTGGAGCCGATGCCATCATTTGAAAGAAAAGTAATTCATTCTGCATTGATGGAAGATGGGAGAGTCCAGACTTATTCCATTGGAACGGAACCATACCGATATATTGTTATTGCTCCGAAATGATACTTTCAATGAGGAGAAAATGCTTTCTTTTTCCAAATATCGTATTAAAGTGTAGCTAAAGAGGCTGTCTTAAAATAAGGTCTAAACTCCCCTTTAGGTAAAACAGATTTATATTTTTTTATCTGTCTACCTTAAGGAGAGCATATTGGACTATGGCACAGCCTTTTTTTTTTGCATTCATTTGATGGCAATTCGTTTAAATAATCGAAACTGAAATATTGTTATTAACATGTGGATAAGTTAAAATAATAAATTAGAAATTTTTTGTGGATAACATAGTTGCCATTGTGTTTTGACTTTCATGTTTGAGTTCTATGCGGTATTTTTCGATTTTGTTTTCGGCCGAGATGATTTCAAGTTGATGTTTTATAGATAGCAATGTAACGTGAGGTGAACATCGTGGAATTTGATACAATTGCTGCAATTTCCACGCCGATGGGAGAAGGCGCGATTGCAATTGTCCGATTAAGCGGCAATGAAGCAATCGACATTGCCGATAAAATTTTTCGAAACCCAGCAGGAAAACAGCTAAAAAATGTTTCAACGCATACCATTCATTACGGAAAAATCGTTGACCCTGAAACGGATCAGATGGTGGAAGAGGTCATGGTATCTGTTATGAAAGCGCCAAAAACATTTACTCGTGAGGATGTTGTGGAGATTAATTGCCACGGAGGATTAGTCTCTGTGAATCGTGTTCTGCAGCTCGTTTTGCAACATGGGGCTCGTCTCGCAGAGCCGGGGGAATTTACAAAAAGGGCTTTTTTAAATGGCCGGATTGATTTATCTCAAGCCGAAGCGGTGATTGATTTAATCCGTGCCAAAACCGACAGAGCAATGAATGTTGCCTTAGGGCAGATGGAAGGGCGGCTGTCCAACCGTATTCAGCGCCTTCGCCAAGACATTCTTGAAACATTGGCTCATGTTGAAGTCAACATAGATTATCCCGAATACGATGATGTGGAGGAAATGACCCATGAAATGTTAATAAAAAAAGCAACAAAAGTGCGGAATGAAATTGAAACATTATTAGCAACATCCAAGCAAGGCAAGATTTTACGTGAGGGGTTGTCGACAGTCATTATCGGCCGGCCGAACGTCGGCAAATCCTCTTTGCTTAACGGCCTTGTCCATGAAAATAAAGCAATTGTCACGGATATTCCCGGTACCACAAGGGATGTCATTGAGGAATATGTCAATGTGAGGGGCGTCCCGTTGCGGTTGATCGATACGGCCGGAATTCGTGAGACAGAAGACATTGTAGAAAGAATCGGAGTGGAACGTTCCCGAAAAGTGTTAAAAGAAGCGGATTTAATATTATTCGTGCTGAACTATAATGAAGAACTCACAGATGAAGATCGAAAGCTTTTTGAAGCAGTAAAGGGAATGGAATATATTGTTATTGTCAATAAAACGGATTTGCCGCAAAAAATCGATATGAATGAAGTGAAAATCCTTGCGGAAGGCCGGCCGATCGTGGCAACCTCTTTAAAAGAAGACAAAGGAATAGATGAATTAGAAAAACAAATCAGTTTCTTGTTTTTTGAAGGAAACCTTCAAGCAAACGATCTAACATATGTTTCAAATGCCCGGCATATCGCTTTGTTGAATCAAGCAAAAAAAGCAATTGAAGATGCGCTTAATGGGATTGAACAAGGAGTTCCGATTGATATCGTCCAAATTGATTTAACCCGGACTTGGGAGCTCCTTGGCGAAATTATTGGCGACACCGTCAATGAAAGCCTGATCGATCAATTGTTTTCACAGTTTTGTCTTGGAAAATAAAAGGAAAGGTTTGATGAAAATGGGATATCAAGCAGGTGAGTACGATGTCATCGTAGTTGGCGCCGGTCATGCAGGCTGTGAGGCCGCACTTGCTGCAGCGAGATTAGGCGCAAAAACGCTTGTCCTCACTATAAATTTGGATATGGTTGCCTTTATGCCATGCAATCCTTCGATCGGCGGACCCGCTAAAGGAATAGTCGTACGGGAGATTGATGCGTTAGGCGGAGAAATGGGGAAAAACATAGACAAAACATATATACAAATGAGAATGTTAAATACAGGAAAAGGTCCAGCTGTTCGTGCGCTTCGTGCGCAAGCAGATAAAGTGATGTATCAGCGGGAAATGAAAAAGACACTTGAACAAGAAAGAAATTTGACTTTAATGCAAGGAATGGTGGAACAGTTAATTGTCGAGGATGGTGTTTGCAAAGGAGTTATTACACAAACCGGTGCAGAATACCGTTCCAAAACCGTTGTTTTAACAACTGGAACATTTCTTCGCGGCAGAATTATAATTGGTGATCTTTCCTATTCCAGCGGGCCAAACAATCAACAGCCGTCCATCAAGCTTTCGGAGCATTTGGAAGAGCTTGGTTTTGAACTTGTCCGTTTTAAAACAGGCACTCCGCCGAGAGTCAACGGACAAACGATTGACTACAGCAAAACTGAGATTCAGCCGGGAGACGAAGAGCCGCGGGCATTTTCATATGAAACGACAAAATATATCACTGATCAACTGCCTTGCTGGTTGACGTATACAAGCAGCGAGACACATAAAATTATCGATGAAAATTTGCACCGTTCACCAATGTATTCCGGAATGATCAAGGGAACAGGGCCACGGTACTGCCCTTCGATTGAAGACAAAATTGTCCGTTTCCATGATAAACCGCGCCATCAAATCTTTTTGGAACCTGAAGGCCGCAACACTGAAGAAGTCTATGTTCAAGGACTATCGACAAGCCTTCCGGAAGATGTGCAACGCCGTATGCTTACAACAATTCCAGGGCTTGAAAACGCTCAAATGATGAGAGCCGGATATGCTATTGAATATGATGCGATCGTACCAACACAATTATGGCCGACTTTGGAGACAAAAAAAGTAAAGAACTTATATACAGCGGGGCAAATTAACGGAACATCCGGTTATGAAGAAGCAGCCGGTCAAGGAATTATGGCTGGCATTAATGCCGCAAGAAGAGCGTTGAATAAGGATGAGGTTATTCTCAGCCGCTCTGATGCCTACATTGGCGTTTTAATAGACGATTTAGTAACGAAGGGGACAAATGAACCTTACCGCTTATTAACATCAAGAGCAGAATACCGTCTTCTCCTTCGCCATGACAATGCCGATTTGCGTTTGACAGAGCTCGGATATAATATCGGTTTGATCAAAAAAGAGCGGTATGAAAAGTTTTTGGCTAAAAAAGAAGCTATTGAAAAGGAGAAAAAACGTTTAAGTTCTATCATCATTAAACCGACCGAGGAAACGCAAAAATTGATTCAAAGCCTTGGCGGCAGCCCGTTAAAAGACGGCATTCGCGCATCGGATCTTTTAAGACGTCCGGAAATCAATTATGAACATATTAAAAAACTTGCTCCCGGCAATGAAGTGCTGGCTACTGAAGTGGAAGAGCAGGTTGAAATTCAAATAAAATACGAAGGATATATTGAAAAATCGTTGCAGCAGGTTGAAAAATTAAAACGAATGGAAAACAAAAAAATTCCGGAAGATATCGATTATGATGCCATCAATGGAATTGCATCCGAAGCGAGACAAAAACTAAAACAAGTGCGGCCAATTTCGGTTGCGCAAGCGTCACGCATATCGGGTGTGAATCCGGCAGATATTTCAATTTTGCTCGTTTATTTGGAACAAGGACGAATTGCACGCGTGTCTAATGAGTAAAATTTGACCAATTAGAAATGAAAGGATAGTTCAATGGACAGCATTCAGTTTCAACAATTATTGGAGAAAAAGGGGATTTTACTGTCCCCTCAGGCAATGGAACAATTTGAGATGTATTTTAAGCTTCTCGTAGAATGGAATGAAAAAATGAACTTGACGTCAATTACAGATCAGTCAGGAGTTTATTTAAAGCATTTTTTTGATTCCATATCTGCTGCCTTTTTTTATGATTTTCAAAAACCTCTTTCCGTTTGTGATGTGGGAGCGGGTGCGGGATTTCCAAGCATTCCGTTGAAAATTTGTTTTCCCCAACTGCAATTAACCATTGTCGATTCGTTAAAGAAACGAATCACATTTTTGGAACATTTAACGGAACAGTTAAAACTGGAAGGTGTATTTTTATACCATGATCGTGCGGAAACTTTTGGACAAAAAAAACAATTTCGGGAAACATTTGATGTGGTGATAGCCCGGGCTGTCGCCCGATTATCTGTTTTAAGCGAACTATGTATTCCGCTAGTTAAGATAAACGGTGATTTTCTTGCATTGAAAGCGCAATCGGCAAATGAAGAATTGCTGGAGGCAAAAAAAGCAATCTCTTTGCTAGGGGGAAAAGTCCAAACGGTCCATTCTTTTGAATTGCCGATTGAAAGAAGTGAACGGAATATAATTGTCATTCATAAGGAACGAGCTACTCCCAAAAAATATCCGAGAAAACCTGGAACTCCCAATAAAATGCCGATTGAATAAGTTTTTTTTAAAAATAAAATATTTATTTTGTCGTTCCAAGCAGGAAATTTGTCTAGAAAACGAGAAATAGTTTGCTGGTAGTATCTAAAGGTGGTGTCAGCGTATGAAACATCCTTTTTCTCGATTATTTGGATTAGGGGAAAAAGATGTGACCGTATTTGAAGAAGCTGAAAAAGAAGAAGTATTACATATTCGTGTTGACGACATTGTTCCGAATCGTTATCAGCCTAGAACGGTTTTTTCCAAGGAAAAAATTAATGAACTAGCGCAAACGATTCGTACACATGGAATCATACAGCCAATTGTCGTTAGAAAAATAGATGATAAGTATGAAATTATTGCCGGGGAAAGAAGATGGAGGGCTGTCAAAAAACTTGGTTGGGGAGAAATTCCAGCTATTGTTAAAAATTATAATGATAAAGAAACAGCATCCATTGCTTTAATTGAAAACTTACAGAGGGAAGAATTATCCGCTATAGAAGAAGCTGCCGCTTATGCAAAATTAATTGATCTGCATCAGCTGACTCAGGAAGCTCTTGCTCAAAGGCTTGGAAAAGGACAATCAACTATTGCAAACAAACTCCGATTGTTGAAACTTCCCCAAGAGGTTCAGGAAGCATTGTTAAACAAACAAATTACAGAACGGCATGCTCGTGCACTCATCCCATTAAAAAATTCTGAATGGCAAATCAAACTGTTACATGAAATTATTGAAAAACAATTAAATGTAAAACAAACAGAAGATCGTGTCATGAAATTAATGAATCAGGATGAAAAAAAGAAAAGGCCTAAAAGAAAAGCATTCAGCAGAGATACTAGAATTGCCATGAATACTATTCGACAGTCTCTCCACATGGTAGCGGAAACAGGTGTTAAAATAGATTCAAAAGAAGAAGAATTTGAGGATTATATACAGTTTACGATTAGGATACCGAAATAGCTCTTCACAGAATGTGAAGAGTTTTTTGCTTCCTAAAAAATATTCGACAATAATCAATTATTTTCCGGGAAATATGACAAGTTCTTTTGCCGATAACAAAGAAACTCCCTACATTTCTTCTTTTTCATGATAAAATAAACATTATGAGACTATGTGAAGTTGAAGAAAGTAGGTGACACCGTGGGAAAAATCATTTCCATAGCGAACCAAAAAGGCGGCGTTGGAAAGACTACAACTTCCGTTAACCTGGGCGCTTGTTTAGCATTCATAGGAAATCGGGTTTTGATCGTAGACATAGATCCTCAAGGCAATGCCACAAGCGGTTTGGGAATTGAAAAAGCGGATGTCGACCTTTGCGTGTATGATCTTTTAATAGAGGATGCAGATGTAAAAAAAGTAATAAAAACAACGCAAATAGAACAACTCGATGTCATTCCGGCCACCATTCAATTAGCTGGAGCAGAAATAGAATTAGTTCCAACTATTTCTCGGGAAGTCAGACTAAAAAAAGCCATTGATCAGGTGAAAGAACAATACGATTACATTATCATTGATTGCCCGCCTTCTCTTGGACTTTTAACACTCAATGCGCTGACTGCTTCCGATTCTGTTATCATTCCTGTTCAATGCGAATATTATGCTTTGGAAGGTTTAAGTCAATTATTGAATACCATTCGTTTAGTTCAAAAACATTTAAATCCCAACTTAATGATTGAGGGCGTTTTGCTGACAATGCTTGATGCAAGAACGAATTTAGGAATCCAAGTGATTGATGAAGTGAAAAAATACTTTCAAGATAAAGTCTATCAAACGATCATTCCCCGAAATGTGAGACTAAGCGAAGCACCAAGCCATGGACAGCCAATTATCCTTTATGATGCAAAATCGAAAGGAGCAGAGGTTTATTTAGAATTAGCAAAGGAAGTGGTGGCAAATGGCTAGAGGGTTAGGAAAAGGAATAAATGCACTGTTTCAAAATATGGAGTTAGGAAAAGAAGAAGTCGTACAGGAAATCAAGATATCTGAGTTGCGTCCAAATCCTTATCAGCCAAGAAAGACATTTGAACCAAGCACGATTGAAGAGTTGAAGGAATCGATTTTACAGCATGGAATTTTGCAGCCGCTTATCGTCCGAAAAAGCATTAAAGGTTTTGAAATTGTGGTTGGCGAACGCCGATTTCGTGCTGCGAAAGAGGCAAAATTAAAAACAGTGCCTGCCGTTGTTAAAAATCTAACGGATGAGCAGATGATGGAAATTGCGCTGTTGGAAAATTTGCAAAGGGAAGATTTAACACCGATTGAAGAAGCAAAAGCTTACCAAACATTGCTTGATCATTTAAACATTACCCAGGAAGAATTGGCAAAGCGGCTTGGAAAAAGCCGTCCGCATATTGCCAATCACCTGCGGCTATTGACTCTTCCGCCTTTCGTTCAATCGTTGATTTCGGAAGGAAAATTATCGATGGGTCATGGAAGAACATTGCTTGGATTAAAGAAAAAAGAGAAAATGGAGAATCTCGTCAATAAAATTTTAAAAGAGCATTTAAATGTCCGGCAAGTGGAACAGTTGGTGCAGCAATTAAATGAGAAAGTTCCACGTGAAACAAAAAAAACAATGGAGAAAAAAGACGCTTTTATCCGCGAACACGAATCATTTTTAAGAGAAAAATTCGGAACATCCGTAAAAATAAAACAACAAAAAAAGAAAGGGAAAATTGAAATCGAATTTTTTTCAAGAGAAGATTTGGAACGTATTTTAGAGCTATTAAATGTAAATATTTCTTCATAGTTTTTGTCCTTGTTATATTCTCTTGAAACGCATATTGCTGATATTAGCAGATACATTGGAAAGGCTGCTGCCAATTACATCTGCCATGCTCATAACAAGATGGAGTCTCGTATTTTGCAGAACGAAATATTCCATAAAGCCACCGACGTTCACTATACCGGTAATATGGATATCGCCGACTTCAGGCAATTTCTTGTTCACGCCTGCGCCGGGTTTTAAGGAACCTTTTGAAACAACGATCGATCCGATATTTTTCATTAAACCGAGGCAAGCATCTACTGCAATAATAAACGGATTTGAGTATGTGTAATATATTGTTTCAAGTGTTTCTTCTAAATTAACGGCATGTATGGGATATTTTAAAGTTCCATAAATATAGAAATGGTTTGCCCCTTGTTCTTCAAGTTTTGTCCCAACTAATGGACCGAGTGAGTCCCCTGTTGATCGATCGGTGCCAATGCATAAAACAACAATGGGCTGGTATGTATTTTTTGGTATTAAATTTTCGATTTTTAATGTTAAACGGGAAACTGCATCTGGATGATGAAAAAAAATCCTTTCCTTTTCGGTAATAGGAGATATAGCAGCCTTTCGTTTCATTGTGGATTCACTCCTTTTAATAGTATTACCATTATACGGAAAGCGCCGGAATTCTATACATAAAACAAATGATTATTTCTGTTTAAGAGACTGGAATTTTCGCGACATGCTACCAATGAGCCAAAAAAGTGGGTAAAATATAGATATCATATGCCATCTCTTTTAGGTGGCATTTCATTTTGGACATTACCTGAACAATAGGTTGAACATAAAGAAATAGAGGAGAAAGGATGATGATAATTTAAATGGTAAATAAAGAATTTGATCTTTACGATATTGTCGAAATGAAAAAACCTCATCCTTGTGGTGAAAACCGTTGGAAAGTCATACGAATGGGCATGGATATTCGGATTAAATGCGAAGGTTGCGGCCATAGTGTGCTTATGCCAAGAAAAGAATTTGTAAGAAAAATGAAAAAAGTGATTGCAAAAAGCAGCGAATGATAAAAGGCTGCCGGTAATGCACGGCAGCCTTTTGAAATGGTGGATGCGGCCTGGATCATGAAATGGAAGAAAGCTTGTCATTTTCCTTTTTCCTATCTATAATATGTGAAGATTGGCGGCATATCGCCCTAATAAAGAGGAGTGAAGAATAAATGGGTTTAACAGCTGGTATTGTAGGTCTTCCGAATGTCGGAAAATCTACATTATTTAATGCTATTACACAAGCTGGTGCAGAAAGTGCCAACTATCCTTTTTGTACGATAGATCCAAACGTTGGGATCGTTGAAGTACCTGATGATCGGTTGCAAAAACTTACAGAAATTTTTAATCCGAAAAAAACGGTGCCGACTACGTTTGAATTTACAGATATCGCAGGCATCGTCAAGGGTGCTAGCAAAGGTGAAGGTCTCGGAAATAAATTTCTTTCCCATATTCGTCAAGTTGATGCAATTTGCCATGTTGTTCGTTGTTTTCAAGACGATAATATCACCCACGTTGCCGGAAAAGTCGACCCGATTGCAGATATTGAAACCATCAATTTGGAGTTAATCTTGGCTGATTTGGAGACTGTTGATAAACGGATGGATCGAGTGGCCAAGATGGCTAAACAGAAAGATAAACAAGCGATGTTTGAGCATGAGATTTTAGTGAAATTGAAAGAAGCGTTTGAAAATGAAAAACCGGCTCGCTCCCTTTCATTTACCGAAGAACAGTTGAAATATGTGAAACAGCTTCATTTGTTAACCATTAAACCTGTTCTTTATGTGGCAAACGTAAACGAGGAAGATGCCGCATCAGGCAGCAATGAATATGTGGAAAAAGTTCGAGAATACGTGGCGCAAGAAAATGCGGAAGTAATCGTTGTTTGTGCAAAAATTGAATCCGAGATTGTTGAACTGGAATCTGAAGAAAAAGAGATGTTTTTAGAGGAACTTGGGATTCAAGAATCCGGTCTGGATCAATTAATTAAAGCATCCTATAGCTTACTGGGGCTTGCTACATATTTTACAGCTGGTGAACAAGAAGTCCGAGCATGGACGTTTCGGAAAGGAATGAAGGCTCCAGAGTGCGCAGGGATCATCCATTCCGATTTTGAACGTGGTTTTATACGGGCGGAGACTGTTTCTTATGATGATTTAATAGCGGCTGGATCAATGGCGGCAGCTAGAGAGGCAGGAAAAGTGCGCTTGGAAGGAAAAGATTATGAAGTGCAAGATGGGGATATCATCCATTTCCGCTTTAATGTTTAAAATTCCATCTCAAATAAGTGAAGAAAGAAAATAACGTTTTTCGGTATATTCCTATTCTCTACGGCAGATTTCCTGTATTGCATAGCAATGAAAACTTTGCTATAATTTTGCTTTGTGAGTAATGATGATTACTCCTTGCCCGATTGGGCCGCAAAGACCAGAAGGAGGTGGAAAAGGATGAGAAAATACGAAATTATGTACATCATCCGCCCGAACATTGAAGAGGATGCCAAAAAAGAGCTCGTGGAGCGTTTTAACAGCATTCTTGTGAACAACGGTGCGGAGATTACGGAAGTAAAGGAATGGGGAAAACGCCGTCTCGCATATGAAATTAAAGACTTCCGCGACGGCATTTATATGATTCTCAATGTTAAAGCTGCCCCAGCGGCTGTTGAAGAATTCAATCGTTTAGCAAGAATTAACGAAGACATTTTACGTCATATTATTGTAAAAGAAGAAGAATAAATCGTTTAAATAAAAATGTTAAAATGGTAAAATCATCTTAAAAGCAGTTTAGGAGTTGTTTGAATATGATGAATCGTGTCGTCCTTGTCGGCAGGCTTACAAGGGATCCGGAATTGAGGTACACGCCCAGCGGTGTTGCGGTTGCAACGTTCACCCTTGCAGTGAATCGAAATTTTACGAATCAGCAAGGGGAACGGGAAGCTGATTTTATTAATTGTGTCGTATGGCGGCGTCCCGCAGAAAATGTTGCAAACTATTTAAAAAAAGGAAGCCTTGCGGGCGTTGACGGACGTCTTCAAACTCGCAGTTACGAAGATCAAACGGGAAGACGGGTATATGTAACAGAGGTTGTTGCAGACAGTGTCCAATTTTTAGAACCGAAGAGCGCCTCAAGCGGGAATAATTACGGCGCTAATCAAGGAAATGCAAATCCGTATGGCGATTTTCCTTTTGATCAAAACCGCAGCAATCAAAGCCGCACAAGCTTGGACGATGATCCTTTCGCCAATGACGGACAGCCGATCGATATTTCTGATGATGATTTGCCATTTTAACATATTGTACGGCAAAATTAGAAGAGAAGGGAGGATTTGATGATGGCAGGACGCAGAGGTCGCGGAAAACGCCGCAAAGTTTGCTACTTTACAGCAAACGGCATTACCCATATCGATTACAAGGATGTGGATTTGCTTAAAAAATTCATTTCTGAACGCGGTAAAATTTTGCCTCGCCGTGTAACAGGAACAAGTGCAAAATATCAACGGAAATTAACAATTGCCATTAAACGGGCTCGCCAAATGGCATTGCTCCCATATGTAGCAGATGATAAGTAAGAGGTAAAGCAGTGAGGTAATATCCTTGCTGCTTTTTTCTTACTCAAAGTGATTTGAAAAATGTTTTTTGATAGAACCATGATTTGATTGTTTAAAAACTCTGGATTAAAATAGGAGTTAAGATTCAAGATCGAGGTGAGTTTGTGAAACGAACGAACGTTTTAGTGGAAGGAGCCATATTGCTTGCTTTATACATCATCCTTCTATTGGTTACATTATATGCTCCAATTATTAGTTTCATCACCATCTTGTTGCTTGCAACGCCATTTATCATTTTTGTTTTTCGGCATGGATGGAAACAATCGATTTCGTTGGTGATCGCCGCTTGTTTGCTATCGTTTTTGGCAGGAACCTTTGTTTCGGTTCCGATGGCCTTAATGTTTAGCACAACAGGGATTGTCATGGCTTATTTTTATCGTCGTCAAAGGCCAATGTACAGTCTGATCGGCGGAACGATTTCTCTCCTTATCCATTTTGTTGCGGCATATGCCGTATCTATTGTCTATTTAGGAGAGGATATTTTCGCTGAAACGATCGAGCAAACGAGATCTACCATAAATGAAACTTTGGAATTGTTTCCATCTTTAGATGAAGAAGCAAAGAAAATATTGGCGGAGCAAGTAAACGCCCAGCTAAATGTATTCGCTTATTTGCTTCCAAGTATGTTTGTTGTTGGTTCATTTATATTAACAATTGTCATACATATCATAAATCAACCGATTTTGAAAAGATTAAAAATGAATACTGGATCCCTCATGCCTTTTCGAGATTGGAAATTTCCTACTAGCATTATATGGTATTATTTAATTGCTGTTGTTCTGATGTTTCTTAACATACCGGAGGGGTCGTTTTTATATATAGCCCTTTTAAATCTTGTTTTTATATTGCGGACATTATTGTTGATTCAAGGTTTTTCCTTCATTTTTTATTTTTCTTACGTCAAAAAGTTCTCTAAAGCCATACCAATTTTGGCTGTTGTTGTTTCGTTTTTCATCCCGATCCTGCTTTATCCTGTCCAGATATTAGGAATTGTTGATTTAGGGTTTAATCTCCGTGATAAAATCCGTTAAACGGTTCGTTTTGTTTGCGAGGAGCTGAATGAAATGCCGGATGTTTTAGAAAAATCTTTATTCCTCTACTCCTTATATGTTTTGATAGGGATAGTAATAACAACGGTCGTTCTTTTGTTTTTCTATCATTGGTTGGCGGGATGTATAATCGCAGTAATCGCAGTTTCCGGTTTGCTTTTTTTCCATTACGCTTTCAAAAAACTGAGGTCAGACATCGATGCCTATATTTCGGCATTGAGTTTGCGGCTGGAAAAAGCGGGCGAGGAAGCTTTAATGGAAATGCCGATTGGAATCATGCTTGTAAATGATCAGTATATCGTTGAATGGGCGAATCCATTTATTGCTTCTTATTTTAAAAACGAAACGTTGATTGGCCGGTCACTTCAAGATATAGCGGAGCCATTGACGGCGCTCTTTAAGAAAAAAGCTGGTTCGGATATCATTTCTTTACAAGATCAAAAATTTCACGTTATTGTAAAAAAAGAGGAACGCATCCTTTATTTTTTTGATGTGACAGATAAAACAGAACTGAAAAAACAGTATGAGAACGAACGGACTGTTTTAGCATATATTTTCCTTGATAATTACGATGAAATTACGCAAGGGTTGGACGATCAAAAACGAAGCAGCTTAAATAGCGTTGTCACTTCTATTCTCAATAAGTGGGCGGTTGAAAACGGAATTTTTTTAAAGCGTGTTTCTTCCGAACGCTTTGTTGCGGTGTTAAATGAGAACATTCTGGCAGAACTTGAAAAAAATAAGTTTGCCATTTTGGATGAAGTAAGGGAAAATGCCATCATTCAAAATGTATCATTGACTTTGAGTATAGGGATTGGAAAAGGTGTTAAAAGTCTGCCGGAACTGGGTGATTTGGCACAATCAAGCCTTGATCTAGCTTTAGGAAGAGGCGGTGATCAGGTAGCCATTAAACAAGAAAATGGCAAGGTGAAGTTTTATGGAGGAAGGACGAATCCGGTAGAAAAACGAACGCGCGTCCGTGCCCGCGTCATTTCTCATGCGTTGAAAGAAATTATTCTTGAGAGCGATAAAGTATTGATTATGGGTCATAAAAACCCTGATATGGATTCAATTGGTTCAGCCATCGGCATTTTAAAAGTAGCGGAAGCAAATCAAAAAGACGGGTTTATCATTATCAATTTTGATGAGATGGGACACGGAATTGATAAACTGATCAGCGAGGTAAAGAAAAATTCTGAGTTATGGTCTCGATTTATTTCGCCGGAAGAGGCGATGGAAATTGCTACCGATCAAACGCTTCTCGTTGTGTTGGACACAAACAGGCCATCTATGGTGGAAGAGGAAAAAATATTGGATGAAATCGATCACATTGTCATTATTGACCATCATCGAAGAGGAGAAGAATTTATTAAAGACCCTCTTCTCGTCTATATCGAGCCGTATGCTTCGTCTACGTCCGAATTAGTCACAGAACTTTTAGTTTATCAACCGGCAGAATTAAATTTAAATATGGTTGAAGCAACAGCGTTATTAGCAGGAATTACTGTCGATACGAAAAATTTCACGCTTAGAACAGGCTCCCGTACATTTGATGCAGCTTCATATTTAAGATCAAAAGGGGCAGACACCATTCTCGTACAAAAATTTTTAAAAGAGGATATCGGACATTATGTCAAGAGGGCAAAATTCATTGAAAACACGGAAATATTCCCTAATGGCGTCGCTATTTCCAAAGCGGAAAACGAAGATGAATATTTTGACCAAGTAATGATAGCCCAAACAGCTGACACCCTTTTGACGATGAGCGGTGTATTAGCCTCTTTTGTGATTGCCAAACGTGATGAGAATACAGTTGGCATTAGCGCCAGGTCTTTGGGGGATATAAACGTCCAATTGATTATGGAAGCTCTTGGAGGAGGGGGCCATTTAACAAATGCAGCAGCACAGATAGAACATGTTACAATAAAAGAGGCTGAAAAAAGGTTAAAGCAAGCTGTTTTTGATTATTTTGAAGGGGGAAATAGGGAATGAAAGTCATTTTTTTAAAAGATGTAAAAGGAAAAGGGAAAAAAGGCGAGGTAAAAGAAGTAGCGGATGGATATGCACAAAATTACCTTATTAAAAAAGGATTGGCGATTGAAGCGACAAACTCAAACTTAAAACAGCTGGAAGCTCAAAAGAAAAAAGAAGCTAGAGAGGCTGCCGAGGAATTGGCTCAAGCAAAAAAATTAAAAGAACAGCTTGAACAAATTACCGTAGAATTGAAAGCAAAAGCGGGAGAGGGCGGAAGGCTATTTGGTTCTGTTACGAGCAAACAAATAGCAGATCAATTAAAAAAAGATTTTCAGATTCAAATCGATAAACGGAAAATCGACCTTCCGGATGCGATTCGCTCTCTAGGGTATACGAACGTTCCCGTCAAACTGCATTCCGAAGTCACCGCAACTTTGAAAGTTCACGTAACAGAAGAATAAAAGAATGAAAAGAAAATGTGGTATTATGGAAAGAAGTGAATCTTGAAATAATGCCACATTTCTCTTTATACTTTCTTTTCGGATAACCATGATGAAAGTGTTGATTGAAAAAGGCGGTGATCATCATGAATGATCTTCTATTAAGTGATCGAATTCCACCCCAAAATATAGAAGCAGAGCAGGCAGTGCTGGGGGCGATTTTTTTAGAACCGCAGACAGCCCTTATGTTAGCTTCGGAAATTTTAGTGCCTGAAGATTTTTATCGATCCAGTCACCAAAAAATTTTCCAATCGATGCTAAGGCTTGCTGATAAAGGGGAGCCGGTCGATTTAGTAACAGTGACGAAAGATTTAGCGGATGCGAAAATTTTAGATGAAGTTGGCGGAGTTTCCTATTTAAGCGACTTGGCCAACTCTGTTCCGACAGCCGCAAATGTAGAATATTATGCAAAAATTGTAGAAGAAAAGTCGATTTTGCGGAGATTGATTAGAACGGCAACATCGATTGTTCAGGAAGGTTACAACCGCGAAGATGAAGTAGATTCGCTGCTGATGGATGCGGAAAAAAACATCATGGAGGTAGCGCAGCGCAAAAAAGCAGGAGCGTTTCAAAATATAAAAGATATTCTTGTCAGAACATATGACAAAATTGAAATGCTTCATAACCGCAAAGGGGAGATTACCGGGGTTCCTACAGGTTTTTCCGAATTGGATCGAATGACGGCAGGTTTTCAGCGAAATGATTTGATCATTGTTGCAGCCCGTCCTTCTGTCGGAAAAACGGCCTTTGCACTAAATATCGCTCAAAATGTTGCGACGAAAACGGATGAAAATGTAGCTATCTTCAGCTTGGAAATGGGTGCTGAACAGCTTGTGATGCGGATGCTTTGTGCAGAAGGGAACATTGATGCGCAAAATTTAAGAACTGGGAATTTAACCCCAGATGATTGGGGGAAATTGACAATGGCAATGGGAAGTTTATCAAATGCGGGGATCTATATAGATGACACACCCGGCATAAGAGTGAGCGAAATAAGGGCCAAATGTCGGCGGCTAAAACAGGAAAAAGGGCTTGGATTGGTGATTATTGATTATTTGCAATTAATTCAAGGGAGCGGCCGAAACAGGGAAAACCGTCAACAAGAAGTTTCAGAGATTTCGAGATCTTTAAAAGCACTGGCACGGGAATTGGAAGTTCCTGTGATTGCTTTGTCTCAGCTTTCCAGAAGTGTGGAGCAACGTCAAGATAAACGCCCGATGATGTCAGATATTCGCGAATCGGGAAGCATTGAACAAGATGCGGACATTGTGGCCTTTTTGTATCGGGATGATTATTACAATAACGAATCAGAAAACAAAAACATTATTGAAATTATTATAGCCAAACAGCGCAACGGTCCTGTCGGCACAGTGCAGCTTGCCTTTGTAAAGGAATATAATAAGTTTGTTAATCTTGAACGGAGATTTGATGATGATCACATTCCTCCAGCTGTCTCTTCATGAGACAGTTTTTTTTATATAATACCGAACATTTTATTTGATTTTAAATATTTTGTTCGGATTTATTTGACTCCGCCCTTAGCAATTGGTAGAATAAACTTGTTTCTTGGTTTGATTTTTTGTTAAACGCGGAGGTGGATATATACATGTCATCAGTTGTGGTGGTTGGTACGCAATGGGGAGATGAAGGAAAAGGGAAGATTACTGACTTCCTTTCGCAAAATGCGGAAGTGATTGCGCGATACCAAGGAGGCAATAATGCAGGTCACACCATTAAATTTAACGGTGAAACATATAAGCTGCATTTAATCCCATCAGGTATTTTTTTTCAAGATAAAATTTGTGTCATTGGAAATGGAATGGTTGTTGATCCGAAAGCGTTAGTAGAAGAGCTTAGCGGTTTACATAAACGAGGAATTCAAACGAACAATCTGCGAATTTCCAACCGTGCTCATGTCATCCTTCCATACCATTTAAAATTAGATGAAGTGGAAGAAGAAAGAAAAGGCGCCAACAAAATTGGCACAACAAAAAAAGGAATTGGCCCGGCATATATGGACAAAGCCGCCCGTATTGGCATTCGGATTGCCGATTTGTTGGATCGGGAAGTGTTTGAAGAGAAATTAAAACGGAATTTAGAAGAAAAAAACCGGCTGTTTGAAAAAGTGTATGAAGTGGAAGGATTCAAACTTGAAGAGATTTTAGAAGAATATTATGAATATGGCCAACAAATTAAAGAATATGTATGCGATACATCTGTCGTGCTAAACGATGCATTGGACGAAGGCCGCCGGGTGTTATTTGAGGGAGCACAAGGGGTTATGCTTGATATTGACCAAGGGACATATCCATTTGTCACTTCGTCCAATCCGGTAGCAGGCGGTGTAACCATTGGCGCCGGTGTAGGGCCAACCAAAATTAAACATGTTGTCGGCGTTTCGAAAGCATATACCACTCGTGTAGGAGATGGACCGTTTCCGACAGAACTCCATGATGAAATAGGCAATCGCATTCGTGAGGTCGGAAGGGAATATGGAACAACGACAGGACGTCCCCGACGCGTTGGCTGGTTTGACAGCGTTGTCGTCCGCCACGCACGCCGTGTGAGCGGGATTACTGATCTATCATTAAATTCGGTAGATGTTTTAACAGGGATTGATACGTTAAAAATTTGCGTGGCATACAAGTATAAAGGCCAAATTTTAGAAGAATTCCCGGCAAGTTTGAAAGTACTTGCGGAATGTGAACCGGTTTATGAAGAAATGCCAGGCTGGACGGAAGATATTACGGGTGCGAAAAGCTTGGACGACTTACCTGACAATGCCCGTCATTACGTAGAACGCATTTCTCAATTAACAGGCATTCCGCTCTCTATTTTCTCGGTTGGGCCTGATCGTTCGCAAACCAATGTCGTCCGCAGTGTTTACAGCCCTGTTTAATAAGGAAAGGAGGGATTTGGAAAGATCCCTCTTTTTTATTGATAGAAAAAATGAAAAAGAACTTGTTTTATCCATTCGAAAATGGTATGATTATACACGTCTTGAAAAAATAAACCGTCAGATTATGTGGCAAAGCATGAACGACTTTGCTTCGGAGTTATCCTTTTGGGTATTCTGCTCGAACCACTGCTTGGTTTCTCAACTGAGCGGGGCGGCAGGCAGAAGAGGTTAAAGACATCAGGAAAATTGAAAAAGAGATCATAATTGCTATGAAGAGCCATTAGCCCAGTGGTGGAGCAACGAGCCAAGCTTCTTTGAAAAGACTGTGAGTTGTCCCGACGCACTCATCATCGCCGAAAGAGCTGGAAGAGGAAGGGACATCTGACTTTTAAAAAATAAGAATTGTTGATTGATTTTGAGCCATTAGCTCAGTCGGTAGAGCATCTGACTTTTAATCAGAGGGTCGGAGGTTCGAATCCTCCATGGCTCACCATGATAAAGAGATGAACCACATTGCAGTTTGACGATGCATCTTTACAGATGATCCATTGTTGCACCATCATGGGCCATAATGAAATACTTTTCACGGCTCGGTAGCTCAGTCGGTAGAGCAAAGGACTGAAAATCCTTGTGTCGGCGGTTCGATTCCGTCCCGAGCCATTCAAAACGCACGAATTGTCGTGCGTTTTTTTGTTTCCTCAAAATTTATACATAAAAATTTGTTTACATTTATTATACAAATTTGTTACATTTTTTCTCGATTTAAAGAGTTTAAAAAAAAATATGTTACCCTATAAAAGTACAACTGAAATGGTTGCTTACGGTTGACAGCTTGTTTAAACAGCAAGGGGGAAACTCGATCGTGGCAATAAGGAAAAAGGAAGTTAAGCATTTCCGGGACAGAGGGATTACGTTTACTCTTTTAAGCTCATTGCTTGCAGTGAGCCTGCCGTTGAAAGCTTCTGCAAACCAACAAACTGACAACGTTTATCAAGTTTATTTAAACGGCAAATATATTGGTGCGTTGGATCAGCCGCAAGGAATCAGCAAAATGGCCGGAGTAAAAAAAACAAAAAACTTCTATAGGAACGCGCCGATTGCCATCCGAGACTTAGTTTTTATTCCTGTAAAGAGGTTTCATAGCAGAAAAAATCAAACGGCAATCAATAGTCTTCAAGTTCCAGTTTCATCTATTGCCTTGGTTGTGGGCGGAAACATTATTGCTTATTTTCAAAATAAAAAAGAGGCGGAAAAAGCAGTCTCCCAGCATATCCAAAAATTTTTGCCCGAAGATTTCCACGTTGAAATGGAAGAACTGCTTGCAAATCGCAAACTTTTTTCCGCCGTACAAAAAGGTGAGTCCCAAATAATAGACGTATTTTTATCAAAAGAAGTTTCATTTAAAGAGAAAAAAATAATACCTGAGATGATCGTATCTGCTGAAGAAGGTGCTAAACTTTTAGATAGAGGATATTTGCAAGAAATCATTTATACGGTGCAAAAACATGATGTACTCATTAATATAGCAGCAAAATTTCATTTAACTCTGGATCAGTTGTTAGCTTTTAATCCGTTTTTAACAAAGGAATCAATTATTCGTCCTGGCGATAAACTCTATATACAGACCTATCAACCTTTTTTCAATGTTCAAGTTCGAGAAAAAGTAATGGAAAAAGAACGTGTTCCCTATGGAATGGAAATTATTAGGGATGCAACAATACCTGAAGGAAAAGAAATAGTAAAACAGGAAGGAAAAGAAGGAATCAAACTTCATCATTATTTCGTTTATAAAATAAATGGCAAACAAGTAAGAAAAGAACCAATAAAAGAGGAAATCCTCCAAAAACCGATAAAAAAAGTAATCATAAAAGGAACAGAAGCTGTTTCTTCCCGAGGACAAGGAGTTTTAAAATGGCCTGCTGCAAAAGGTTATGTTTCTAGCAAAATGGGTCAGAGATGGGGCCGAATGCATAAAGGGATTGATATAGCCCGCCCGGCAAATAGAACGATCGTAGCGGCGGATGACGGAACGGTGATTTCAGCAGGATACGATGGCGGATATGGAAACAAAATTGTGATCGATCACCATAATGGAATGCGCACAGTATATGCGCATTTACATTCCATTTCCGTTAGTGCCGGCCAAACGGTTACACAAGGGCAAAAAATTGGTATAATGGGTTCAACGGGAAATTCCACAGGGGTTCATTTGCATTTTGAAGTTTATCAAAACGGCAAGCTGCAAAACCCTTTGAACTATTTAAAATAAACCTCTAGCAACTGGGCTAGGGGTTTTCTGCTTACATTTTCCCCATTTTTCCCAGTAAAAAGTTTATGCTGGGAGATATTGACTCTGTTCTCATGGATGGTGAAACATAGCCAATCGTGGTAAATTTAAAATAAGGAGATTTAAAGGGGAGAAAGTGATGGAAAACAAAAAAATACTTGTTGTAGATGATGAAAAACCGATTGCAGATATATTAGAATTCAATTTAAAAAAAGAAGGTTTTGATGTTTATTGCACTTATGATGGAACAAGCGCCATTGAAATGGTGGAAGACATACAGCCGGATTTAATTTTGCTTGATATTATGCTTCCGGGCAAGGATGGAATGGAAGTATGCCGCGAAGTTCGAAAAAAATATGAAATGCCGATTATTATGTTAACAGCTAAAGACTCAGAAATTGATAAGGTGCTTGGATTAGAACTGGGGGCGGATGATTATGTGACAAAGCCTTTTAGTACAAGAGAACTGTTGGCAAGAGTCAAAGCGAATTTGCGCAGACACCAAGCAAATGCAGCAAAAGATGCCAATTTTGAGCAGACGGAAATTCAAATCGGCTCCCTCGTCATTCATCCGGACGCCTATGTCGTATCGAAGAGAGGGGAAACGATTGAATTGACACATCGCGAATTTGAACTGCTTCACTATTTGGCAAAGCATATTGGACAAGTGATGACGCGTGAACATTTGCTGCAAACCGTTTGGGGCTATGATTATTTTGGCGATGTGAGGACTGTGGATGTAACGGTCAGAAGACTTCGGGAAAAAATTGAAGACAACCCGAGCCATCCAACTTGGATTGTCACTAGACGAGGAGTAGGATATTATTTGCGCAACCCTGAACAGGAGCTGTGAACATGAACAGCAGTAAAGTCAGCTTTTTCCGTTCAATTCATTTCAAGATTGTTTTAATTTATGTTCTTTTGATTATATTGGCAATGCAAATTATTGGAATTTATTTCGTTAAGGAGCTTGAATCTTCTCTAATTGAAAATTTTAAATCCTCTCTTTCGCAGCGGATTGATTTGCTTGTTTACAATATCGAACAAGCAATGACGACTGCCGAAACGGATGAATCAATGGATTTGGAAGAGGAGATTTCCGCTATCCTGCAAGATTTTAAACGAGAGGAAATTCATGAAGTTCGTGTAGTCGATCAAGACGCACGGATAATCGGGACATCTGATTTTAATAAAGATGTTGTTGGAAAAAGAACGACTGAAAATATGATCAAAAGAACTTTAATCGTCAGCTCTCCGGAAAGCAATGTTCTTCTTGATCCCGATACGAAACATCGGATGTATGTTTCGGCGACACCTATCATTACTGATCATAAGCGGGAAACGATCGGAGTCGTGTATGTCGTTGCTTCAATGGAAGAAGTGTTTTCGCAAATGCGTACGATCAACAAAATTTTTGCAACAGGCACGGGAATGTCGCTTTTAATCACAGCAGCACTTGGGATTTTTCTTGCCCGTACGATTACACGCCCTTTATCGGATATGAGAAAACAAGCTTTAGAACTTGCAAAAGGGAATTTTTCCAGAAAAGTAAAAGTATATGGGGAAGATGAGATCGGACAACTAGCTTTGACATTCAACCATTTAACAGAAGAACTGGAAGAAGCGCATGAAACAACGGAAGAGGAACGGAGAAAGCTCGCTTCGGTCATTGCTCATATGACTGAAGGTGTTATCGCAACAGACCGGACAGGAAACATCATTATAATCAATAATCCCGCTCTTGAAATGCTGAATGTTTCACGTGAAACAGCATCAGAAAAGTCGATTGTGGAGCTTTTAGGATTAACCGATCAATATACTTTTGATGATTTGCTGAATCAGCAGGAACCGATGTTGCTAGATGTCAGTACGAAAGAGAAACCTTATATATTGCGGATAAGTTTTTCTACCATACAAATTGATGAACATCACATTAATGGCCTGATTGCCGTTGTCTACGATGTGACAGAACAAGAGCGGATCAATCAGGAACGGCGTGAATTTGTTGCGAATGTTTCTCATGAACTAAGAACACCGTTGACAACTATGAGAAGCTATTTAGAGGCATTGGCGGAGGGGGCTTGGAAGGATCCGGAAATTGCACCAAAATTTTTGCAGGTTACACAAAATGAAACGGAGCGGATGATTCGGCTTGTTAATGATTTGCTTCAATTGTCCAAAATGGACAGTAAAGACTATCATTTAAATAAACATTGGGTGAATTTCACCGAATTCTTCCATAAAATTATTGACCGCTTTGAAATGATGAAACAGCTGCATGTCATATTTGAACGGGACATTCCAAAAAAGAATTATTATGTTAAAGTTGATGCTGATAAAATTACTCAAGTGCTCGATAATATTATTTCAAATGCTTTAAAATATTCGCCTCAAGGAGGAAAGATTTCTTTTCGCGCAGCGGAAGTTGGCAGTTTTATTCAAATTAGCGTAAAAGATGAAGGAATTGGGATTCCAAAAGAAAGTGTGAAAAAGATTTTTGAACGTTTTTACAGGGTGGATAAGGCTCGTTCCCGGAAAATGGGAGGAACTGGTCTTGGTCTTGCAATAGCAAAAGAGATGGTAGAAGCCCATGGCGGAAAAATCTGGGTTAAAAGTGAGGAAGAAAAAGGAACAACGGTTTTCTTCACTTTGCCGTATGAACCGAATCAAGATCAAGAGGATGATTGGCAATGAACCGGGAAACGATCAAATCGGTCATTTTAACAATATTAGTTTTGACAAGTTTGTTTTTCACGTGGAATATTTGGACTTATCAGCCGAACTACGGAGAAATATCCAACTCAAATTATGTGGAAAACAATCCTTTAAGCAATACTACCAAGAAACTGTATGAAGTTATTGAGCCAGATCATGTTTTTATACATGAAGATCAGAAGCATTTTGCAACATATGATGAAAACATCATTGAAAAATTATGGAGGGATGTTCGCCAATTAGAATTAGAAAATTTTCGAAATATATCTGACAACATCGGAAAAGAATATGGTTTTGATAAGTGGATCATTGGTGAAAGCAAAGATTTCAATCAAACATTCGTTTTTGTTTTTAATGATTTAATCCCGATGTCTGCCATGATGACTATTTCTGAGTGGGATAATAAGGAAGACTTTAATATTAAATTTGACCGGATTTTAGTGCCGTTTTCAGAAGGCAGAAATAAGCAAAAAATTTATTTAGTGGATTATGAGCATAAATATGTTGTTGAAGCGGAAGTCAAAACGGTATTAAATGATATTTGGAAGCAAGTTTACGGACAAGAGAAAGAAAGATTTCACCGCTATTTCATTTGGAAAGGCCTTTTTTTGCCGCAAGACCCATTTCCGATGAAGAGGCTTCAATACTTTACAAAATCGTTGAATGGAGAACAAATTAAAAACGCTTTGTTTAGTGATCCAAGCTACGTGAAGCGGGATGTCAACGCAACTGAATATATTTATACAGACAGTTCCCGACAGCTTGTTATTAATGAAGATAAGGAACAGGTTTTGTATGTCAATCCAGCCATTGATCAATCGCTGACAACAGAAAAAGGGCAGCTGATTTTGCAAAGCGTCGATTTTTTAAATAAACATGGAGGATGGGTATCAGGGTTAAATGATTATCGCTATGATAAAACGGATCAAGATCAAAAAATTTATTTTCGTTTAATGGTTCGCAACTTTCCTGTATTTTCTTTCAGCGATTCTCATTATACGATCACGACCATCATGCAAAGCTGGGGGGCTAATGATATCGCCTTATACCAGCGGCCGTTATTTTATTTAGATGATTTTATTCGCGAGGACTACAAAACATTGCCGGGAGCGAATGAAATAATAAAAGCGCTGGAAAATGATCCTAGTTTTGAAAGCCAAAAAATTAAGCGTATTTTTCCCGCTTATGATATACAGTTGTCATCACGGCAAAATATCGTCAATTTAGAGCCGATTTGGTGTATCGAATTAGAAAGCGGAAAATATAAAAAACTGGCAATCAATGAAGACAAGGGAGGGGAAGGCAGTGGATTGGAGTAGAACGAAGACTGTCTTTATAATTGCCTTCCTGGTCCTTGATATTTATTTAGCCTTTCAGTATCTGGAAAAAGTAAAAAATTCAAAATATGACATGATAACGAAAACAACGACGGAAGAGCAGTTTGCAGCGGAAAATATTCAATACGGGAATCTGCCAAAAGAAGTGATCGAGGGATCTTACATAACAGCAGAAAGCAAAGTATTTAAACGGGAAGAGATAGAAAACTTAGAAAACCAAGAACCGATGCTTCCTGATGAAGATTTGTCAAATTCAGTGACAAAGCTGAGAATGAGCTTTATAAAACCCATTCCGACTTCGGAAGAAAATATAAAAAGTAAAATAAAGCAAATTTTAAACACGCAAATCATTGAAGGAAGCCAATATCAATTTTGGCGGTACAATAAAGAGTCAAAAGAAATTATTTGTCTTCAAGCTTACAATGGCCGAATTATTTTCCAAGACGTAAACGATGGCATCGGAATGATTGTATTTTATTTAAACGATTTTAATGAAATCATTTCATACCAACAGACATTGCTTGAGGATATAAAAGAGCTTGAAAAACAAGAAATATTGCCGGCTATTAAAGCGTTAGAAGCGCTTTATTATAAAGACGATTTAAAACCAAACAGCAAGGTAACAGAAGTTGAATATGGCTATTATACGCAATATCCGTTGTCGGAACAGCAGATTTTGGCTCCCACATGGCACGTTGTTGTCAATAAAACAGAGGATTTTTTTGTCAATGCTTTGGAGGGACAAGTAATCAAACCAGAGAAAAATCATTTGGAGTGAAGAAGATGAGTTTGCAATTTAGCGTGTTGGCAAGCGGCAGTACTGGAAATGCCGTCTATGTTGAAACAGATGAACATGCACTATTAGTCGATGTTGGATTAAGCGGGAAGCAGATGGAAAGATTATTTATGCAAATCGGACGGGATATTCAAAATTTAAGCGGCATTTTAGTCACTCATGAACATAGCGACCATATTAAGGGATTAGGGGTTTTGGCGAGAAAATATAAAATACCGGTTTTTGCGAACGAAAAAACATGGAGAGCAATGGAAAGGGAAATCGGCGATATTGATCTAGAGCAAAAATTTACTTTTGAAATCGGTGAAACAAAATCGTTCGGAAGCTTGGAAATTGAATCTTTTGGTGTTTCTCATGATGCGGCGGAACCGATGTTTTTTGTTTTTCACCATTGTAATAAAAAACTGGCGTTAATTACGGACACAGGTTATGTAAGCGACCGAATGAAAGGGGTTATTAAAGGAGCGGATGTCTTTATATTTGAGAGCAACCATGACGTGGAGCTGCTCCGGATGGGAAGATACCCTTGGAATGTAAAACGAAGAATCTTATCGGATGTCGGGCATGTTTCAAATGAAGATGCTGCATTGGCCATGGCAGATGTCATTGGCGAGAAAACAAAAAGCATTTATTTAGCCCATTTAAGTCAAGAAAACAATATGAAGGAACTGGCGCGGATGTCTGTGCAGCAAACATTGGCGAAAAAAGGATTGTTGGTTGGCGAGCAATTTGATTTATATGATACGGATCCTAAAAAACCGACTCCACTTGTTGCGGTATAATGTTTGAATTTCGGGTTAGCGGGGAAAGTTAATGTTATCAATGTTTTTCCTTCCACTTTCAAGTTATACTATAGATAGATCAATCATTCGCCATTGAAAGGAATGATGAAGGCAATGGGATATTATGACCAAGATTACAAGCGGTATGATGACCGGAAGCAAAAGGGTAATCGGGGCGGAACCATTCTAGCCGGATTTCTCGGGGCGGTTTTAGGTGCATTGTTAATCATTTTCTCTATTCCGGCGCTGGCAAGGTTCGGCGTTCTCCCATATGATTTGAATATTGGCGAGACAAACGGGAATAACGGCAGCGATAATGTGTTGGAAACCGAGCCCGGAACTGCTAAGACGGTGAACGTTGATGTGAATACGGCCGTTACAGAAGCCGTTAATAAAGTGTCCGATGCAGTAGTGGGAGTTGTCAATATTCAACAGGCAAGCTTCTGGGATCAAACAGAGCAAGGGGAAGCAGGAACCGGATCAGGCGTGGTTTATAAAAAACAGGGAGACAAAGCATTTATTGTCACAAATCATCATGTTGTAGCCGGGGCTAGTGAATTGGAGGTTGTCTTAAAAGATGAGACACGTATCCCCGCCCAACTAGTCGGTAGCGATGAGCTAATGGATTTAGCGGTATTGGTTGTCGATGCAAAACATGTGAAAAAAGTTGCTGAATTCGGCAATTCAGATAAAGTTAAACCGGGTGAACCGGTGCTGGCGATCGGAAACCCGCTCGGCCTTCAATTTGCCGGCTCAGTTACACAAGGAATTATTTCTGGAACAGAGCGAACGATTCCTGTTGATATTGATGAAAACGGGACAGTGGATTGGCAGGCGGAAGTGCTGCAGACCGATGCGGCCATTAACCCTGGAAACAGCGGTGGAGCGCTTGTGAATTTGGATGGAAAAGTCATTGGCATTAATTCAATGAAAATCGCCGAATCGGCAGTGGAAGGAATCGGGCTGTCCATTCCGATCAATATCGCCGTTCCAATTATTGACGATCTGGAAAAATACGGAGAAGTTAAACGTCCTTATATGGGCATCGGCCTTCAATCCTTGGAAGACATTCCTAGCTACTATTGGCAAGAGGCATTAAATTTGCCGACCGATGTAAAAGATGGCGTGGTGGTCATGAGCGTAGAACCAATGTCGCCGGCGGATCGTGCCGGTTTGAGGGAAAAGGACGTCATTGTTGAGCTTGCCGGGAAAAAAGTAGAGAATGTACTTGCCCTTAGAAAGCAGCTGTATCAACAAGAAGTCGGAGATACAATCGATGTGAAATTTTATCGGGACGGCAAGCTTGAGACAGCCAAAATGAAGCTAATTGAGCAAAAGTCTTTTTAAGACAGGAAGGCAAGAGCTTTCCTGTTTTTTTATGGAAAATCGAAAACGGAGGCTTTCAAACATGTATTGTTGTGAAGATCATGTGGAATTGGCCATTGATATGTATATTGATACTTATGAGGAAGCACCGAATATTCATAAAATTAAAGATAATCACAGTTTATCCACAGCCTGTGAATTATGTGGCAAAACAGCCATATATATTGTTGGGAATGAATGATGAACTACAAAATATAGAAAAAAATCATCCACAATTGTGGATAAATTCTGTGTATAATTTTCTGTTTATGTGGAAAATATTTTATCAACATGTGAATATTGATGATTTTACCGGGAGGATAGAAAATGAACATCCAAATTATTGCGGTTGGCAAGCTGAAGGAAAAATATTTAAAGCAGGGGATTGACGAATATTTCAAACGCCTTTCGTCGTACGCAAAAGTTGACATCGTCGAACTCCCTGACGAAAAAGCTCCCGAGCAAGCAAGTCCGCAGGAAATGGAACAAATCAAAAACAAAGAGGGGGAACGAATTTTAGCAAAACTTCCACCCGACGCATACGCCATCGCCCTCGCCATCGAAGGCAACATGAAATCATCGGAAGAGTTTGCGCAAAGTTTAGATCGGCTGGCCACATACGGAAAAAGCAAAATCGCCTTTATCATCGGCGGATCGCTCGGACTGAGCAGCGCCGTGCTGAAGCGCGCGGATGAAAAGCTGTCTTTTTCCAAAATGACCTTTCCCCATCAGCTCATGCGGCTCATTCTCCTTGAGCAGATTTATCGGGCATTTCGGATTAACAGGGGGGAACCGTATCATAAGTAAGTATCGATTTTTGGAGATAGCTTAGTAGATGGATTTTGGAGAAATGCCACTGTGAAGGACAAAAATAATATAATAAAATTTGTAAATGTCCTTCATAGAGGCGATGAAGTCCAAAAAGAAGCAATTGTATATAACTGAATGTCCGTCAAAAGACTTTTGACGGACATAATTAAGATAGAAAGCATAAGAAAAGTCCTTCATAAGACTCCTGAAGGACATAAATAAGATAGAACATGGGAAAAGAAGCTATTCAGAAAGTCAAAATCCATTGAAAACGTCTGATATATCAACTTTCTAAAACATTAAAGGGGCGCCTATAAGCCGAAAAATCGACAGCTCCGAAATAAGAATAATACAGTTTAATAAAGGACAGATCTTCTACTTATTACTCATAATAAGTCCATTGACGAACTCCTACTTGATTAAGATTATTGTTTAGAATTCTTCTGATTCTCTTTTTAGATGGTACTATCTGACACCATTCATGAATTGCATTCGTAGTAATCCGATGATCTGGAAAAAGAAGCTTAAATTCCTTCACACTACGCATTACGGAAGCTGTAACTAATTCTTCGTGCCTACATTCCTTACATACACATTTTCTTCCTTCGATGTAGATAGAAAAAGACTTGCATTGAACACAAGTGATTCCTTTTCGTACCTGTTCATAATCATATGATGGTAACTGTTGATAAGGCGATTCAGTTATATGTAATGAAATAAGTTTATCCGCTAGCTTCTTGTGTTTTCTATTTAACTTTGAAGGTTTGGTATTTAGTTTGTCCAAATATTGGTCTAGCTGGGTAGGAAAAATAAATGGTTTATCGAGAGGTGCTTGATATAAGGTGAAATTAGGATTGATAAAAACAACCGAAGCATCAATTTGAGAATTAAAGCCAAGATTAAGGAGTAGCTGGCGTAATAAATAATTACTTCTATTCAATTGATGAACAGGATTAATAATTTCGGATTTTGTTATTTTGAACAACTTATCTGATTCATAATAATAATCCCCTTCATAATTTTTGACCTCGAATAAATAAATTTTCTCTGAAGTTATAATTAGAGAATCAATTTGGAAGTTGGTATTATTTATATTTAGTAGTAAGTCATTTAAAATAAAACATTCACATTGAAGATTCTCTGTTAAGGCATCAAATGAAACTTCCCCTTCATAACCCTTTTTCAAAGAGTGATAATACTGTTTGTCCTTGCTAGATAAATCCATTCGAGTGTTCAAAAGCTCCATAATCAACAATTCTTTAGACTTAGTTCGAGCTTTATAAAGCATAGTCTACGTCCTTTCAATTAATGGAATTGGTTATAAATTGTTGAGGTGATTATCAATAATGCGAGAAGACTACATATGGAAAAAAATACAAGTGCAAAGTATTGGAAGGGAAAAATAAGGTTTAATAGAACGTATGTTCTATTTATAGAATATAAAAATAAATTTTAATTGTCAAACTTGATTAATTGCATCACCTTTTTTAAGATAGAGTTTCCCTCCTTCTTTTCTCCTCCAGATCCCGAATACGTTTCTTGAGTTCACGAACTTCGTGGTCTTCGGATCGAAAAGTTTTGATTTTTAAAATTTCGATTCATCACCACTTTTTGTGATTTTGGCAAAAAAGAAGAAAACACTTACGAAAACCTGGCAATAATGTTAGCTACCAGACAAACATAAGGAGGTTTCGTAAGTGCTTTCTATATCACTAGAATTGCCAGAGTTTGAAGTGATTAAACAACTTTCTTTCTCCAATCAATATTTTGTTCATGTTCAAAAAAAGTGTCATGAGGAACGTTGTCCTTATTGTGGATTTATGACTTCTTATGTCCATGACAGGAGGACAAGAAAGGTTCGTGATCTTCCTATTCTCAATCATTCTGGATTTAAGTCAATATTTTGGACACCAATAAGTGAAATTTAATTTTGATCTCATGCCATATTTTTCATGACATCGC
>NZ_JBVVUU010000021.1:0-46990 GCF_056032925.1 Aeribacillus sp. JST-2 | reverse complement strand
TTGTTCGCTAAGTTTTTGAATATTTATGGGTGAAACCCATTTACCAAATGATGAAATTAGTGTATTCTTGTCCATAACGGTTATCCTTTACGATTGGATTTGGACAGGAACCACCTGTACTTCCATTGTAAAGGATTTTTTTGTTTCGAAATCAATAAAAAATTGAACATTCTTAGTATTTTGAATCATCAGATTTAATTACTGCAATGCTAGTGAAAACACCTATTATTTTTACGCCGCACAGCGGTGGAGTGATGGCGCTTCAAGTATTTAATGAGACTGAAAAGTTTTTGATTGGTGCCTATACGAGTGAACCGGATGTAACTGATGCCGGGAACTCCCTTACGATCGGCATACCGCCGCGTTATGACGGCTACGCGGAACCTTTTACAGATTATTCCATGGAACGGTTTGGCAAAAAATTAGCCGCTCTTCCGCCGTCTACACAATATGGGAAAGACTGGGCAAAAACTTTGCTTCCACAATGGGAAAAGAAGGGCGGAAAGGTTGTATATCATTCATCCATTGATTTTTCAAAGGAAACCGACTTTTTCACCATTGTCACAAATGCTCTTAAAGAGAAACCGGATGTTCTATTTATAGGCGGAGCTTCAGAACCTACTGCAAAAGTGGCAAAGCAAGCTAGAGAGCTAGGATTTAAAGGCGGATTCATTATCATGGATCAGGCAAAACTGGATTTTATGGAAAAAATAACAGGTTCCTATGACGTATTAGAAGGTTCTGTTGGAGTGCTGCCGCTCGTAAAATCTAATGATCCGGGAGCGCCGGCATTTGTCGAAAACTATCGAGCAAAATTTAAAGATGAACCTAGCTCTGAATCAGGGCTCAACTATATCGCTACGTATATTTTCGTTGAAGCGATGAAAGCGGCAAAAACTGTTGACGATGCGGAAGCTATTCGCAAACATATGCAAGATGGACTGGATAATCTGCCAAAAGACAAACGTGTATACGAGATTCCATCAATCGGTGATGACGGAAAATTGGAAGTGAAAAGAAAAGTCGCGGTAGTAGAGGATGGTCAAATTGTTTTGAAAGTAGTAGATTAATAGGTTTTCCGATCGGATTGAGCAATGATTGAAAATTTAAGAGGCTGCCTGAATGGGGAGCCTCTAAATACATTTTCCAATGCAATGTTAATGAATATTCGGATATCGGGCATGAAAAAGAGAATTGCTGTAAAGTTTCCGTTATATATTTGTAGATCAGGGTTCCATGTGCACAATTATCATTCGCTTATCTTTTCCAGTAATTGGTCATACAGCTTTTGCGTTTCGCTCCCGTCTTTTTGATTCAAAATGATATAATCATCATCTTTTTCGATATATACATACGGTGCACGCCCTTTGTAAACAAACAATTTTCCTCCTCCACCGTACGGCTCTTTTAGCCGAAAAGATCCTTTCAAACGATTAAAAGCCGCAAAGCCATTACTTTTGGCAACGACATCGGGAAGTTCATCCAACAGCTTCACACGGTCAATCTCATCAATCGGCCATTCCACACCATATAAACCCGTTACCTTCAACTGTCGGTCATTTATGATCACATCATGCTCCTTAAGTCCCAAATAGCCTAAAACGATAACGAATGTGATCACAATAGCCGCAACAATTCCGGTAATCCAATAATATTTTTTCCGTTTATGCTTTAGTTCATATTTTTGTACATAGATCGAACCGCCGAGCAGTACGATGAGAAACAGCAGCATGCCTATTTCAAATCCATATGGGATTTGAAAAAGTGCTAAAATGACCGAAATGAACAAAATGATGAACGTATAAAACAGCAATCTACCAATTGCCTGCGGATAACCATTTTCAATTAATTGCTGCTGTTCTTCTTCTGGTCTGTTGTAGAAGCCCGATATTAAGCTGTAATCTTGCTTCTTTACGACTAAATACGTCAGGCCCCCGTGTATGATAAGTGTGAACCCCATAGTGATTAAAAAAACGATCGTATCTGTTGACACAATGGTTCCCCCTTACGCTTTACAAAACATTTTGATTATTTCTACGGTTTTATCTTACAAATGTTTCACTCGCATAAATACCTAATGGAACTAAACCAATCTGAAGAAAGAAGAAAACACTTTTGATGGAAAAATCAGATTTTTCAATGATCCTCTCTTCCCTTCAACAGAAATTTTTGGAATAATAATTATAATGTAACGTATGGAGAGGAGCAAGCGTATGGTGATTGCACTTGAAAATGTTTCGCTCATTCGCAACAAAAAATATATTTTGGAGAATATAAATTGGAATGTTGATGAAGGCGAGCATTGGTGTATTTTAGGAAGAAATGGAGCGGGGAAAACAGCATTGCTCAATTTGTTAAACGGCTATTTGTTTCCTTCAAAAGGAACGGTTTCCGTCATTGGATTTACTTTTGGAAAGGCAGATTTTCGCGAGGTTCGGAAACAAATCGGCCTTGTCAGCTCATCGCTCCAAGAAAAAATTTACGGACATGATCTTGTTGAAGAAGTTATTTTGAGCGGAAAATTCGCGTCAATCGGCTTATATGAAACACCGGATGAACACGATTTAGAAGAGATGGGGTCATTGATGACGCTATTCGGGGTGGAAAAACTAAGCGGGCGTACATATGACAGCCTTTCCCAAGGTGAAAAGCAAAAAGTGCTGATTTTGCGGGCGCTTATGCCTCAGCCGAAGCTCCTTATTTTAGATGAGCCGTGCAATGGTCTTGATATATTGGCGAGAGAAGAACTTTTAGGGCTGATTGAAACAATTGCCAAAAGGCCAAATGCGCCAACGATCCTGTACGTGACGCATCATGTTGAAGAAATTTTGCCTTGCTTCACCAATTCCCTGTTATTAAAGGAAGGAAAGGTTTTTGCTGAGGGAAGAACAGAAGAGCTGCTTTCAAGTGAACGATTGTCAGACTTTTTTGAAGCAGGCATCGTGGTGGAAAATTTTCATGGCCGATATTATGCGAAGCTTTTGCAAAACAATCATAATAGATTGTTATAGGGAGAGTGGGGCTGTCTAATAAGTCGATTTTCCGGCTTATAGACGTCCCTTTAATGGTTTAGAAATGTTGATATATCAATGTTTATGATGTTTCGTTTTCAATGGATTTTGACTTTCTAAGACACCCTTTTTCGGATTTCAGTGGAAAACTGCTTTTTCTTTTTTGAGCATTCTTTTGATCGAGCGGTCTGCTTCTCTTAAAACAATTTCCTTGTCGAGTGTTTTTATTTTTTTGTTTTCCATTACAATCTCCCCATTTATAATGGTTGTTTCTACATTATCCCTTGAAGCAGAATAAACGATCCGCGAAATCGGATCAGCTTCAAAGGAAGGGAAAGTATGAAAATGATGTAAATTTAGAATCACTAAATCTGCTTTTTTGCCGATTTCAATACTGCCAATCTCTTTTTCCAATCCGACCGCTTTTGCCCCGCCGATGGTCGCCATTTTAAATACCTCTTTTGCTTTCATTGCGGAAGGGCCGTGCTTCGGCTTTTGGATGAGGGCTGCAAGCTTCATTTCCTGAAACATATTTAAATTATTGTTGCAAGGCGCTCCGTCTGCGCCTAAGCTTAACGAAACTCCCATTTCCATCAGCCCGGGAATATCCGCAATTCCTGAAGCTAATTTTAGATTAGACCCGGGGCAATGGCTAACATTTACTCCTCTGTCTTTAATGATTTTCTTTTCTTTTTCATCCAGCCAGATGCAGTGCGCCAAAATCAATCGTTTATTGGCAAGTCCAAGATAGTCAAGATATTCGATATTTCGCATCCCTGTCTGCTGTTCAACCAGCCTGATTTCTTCCTGATTTTCCGCTGCATGAGTATGAACTTTTACTTGATATATTTCAGAAAGCCGTTGAACTTCTTTTAACAGTTCTTCTGTACATGAAAGGACAAATCGGGGAGAAAAGGCATATTGAATTCTTCCGTTTGCAAACATATGCCATTTTTCAAGCAAATCAACGCTTTCTTGGAGAGAATCAGTTGTTTTTTCGCGAAGCTCCATTGGCACATCGTCGCCACGATCCATCATCACCTTGCCTGATAAAGCTCTGATTCCGCTTCCTGCAATCGCTTGAAACGCTGCTTCTGTATGGTGAACGGTTTCCATATCGACAATCGTTGTGGTCCCGCTTTCAATCAATTCTCCAATGCCGAGCAATGCGGAATAATAGATCGATTCCTCATCATGTGCTGCTTCCAATGGCCAAATTCGTTTTTTCAGCCAATCTAACAATTCTAAGTCATCCGCCCGTGAGCGGAAAAGTGTCTGGCATAAGTGAACATGGGTTTGAATGAAGCCCGGAATGACGGTCCGATTTTCTGCATTGATGATTTGATCGGCGTCGCATGCAAGATTTTTCCCTATGTTGCTTATGATGCCATTTTCGATGAAAATATCTCCCGTGAAAATTTCATCCGCATGTTCATCGTAATAATTTGTGCGTTTTTGATCAACAGGCTCTTCATATTCCTTTCTCCTTGCTATAAGTATTGAAATTCATTCTAAGAATGTATGCAGGTAAATTCAATAAAAATGTAAGAATTTATGACAAAAATAAAAAAATGTGGAAAAAAGTTAACAAAGAAATAATCAAACATTTTGAAAAATTGTAAAATCATTTTTAAGAAAAGAGGTGGTTTTTTGAAAGACAAAAGCCTTTTGACAGAACAGAGGCAATCATTAAAAAAAGATATTGCGAGAATTTACAACGAAGTAAATAAAGAAATTTTTCAAACAGGTGTGATTCAACTGCGAGTTGAAGTAACGGATGAAAAAATTTTAATTTTCGGGTTGCATAAACGGGATCCTGCTTTGCAAATTCTTGAAAAAGTAGATGGGGCTTTGACGATGTGGGCAGATTCGTTATTAATTGATGAATTTAAAAAGCGATTTAAATATAAAATGGAAACAATTGTCGGACTTAACGTTTTTTCGGTTTTAAAAGATTATGATCCTTCCACTGGCTCAGCATGCTTGACAATTATTCTTAAAAAAATGAGTTAGCTTGAAGGACGTTTTCCGTCCTTTAGGCTATCCATAGTTCATTCGGTATTGTTTTGATCCTGTTTACGGGATGGAAACAAGCCGTAGGAAAGAAAAGACTTATTGTTTTTCTTTTCCTGCGGCTTTTCTTTTTTCACAAAAGTAATTATTTGTTCGGAGGGGATACGGCATGGAATTTCGCTACCAGGGAGAAGCGTTTGAACAGAAATTTTTTGCAAGACTAACGAGTAAGGAAATTGCTGAATTGCCAAAGCAAAATGCTTTAATCATTTTGCCGGTTGGCGCAGTTGAACAACATGGGCCTCATTTACCGGTATTTACTGATTCTTTAATAGCGGAGGGGATTTTGCATTCAGCTTGCAAACATTTAAAAGAAGAAGATAATATTTGGATTTTGCCTCCAATTGCGTACAGCAAAAGCATCGAACATCTCGGATATGCAGGAACCATCTCATTATCTGGGAGCACTTTAGAGGCAATGATCAAGGATATTGCCGCAAGTCTGAAAAAAAGCGGATTTAGAAAATTCGTCTTATTTAATTCACATGGAGGAAACCATGATTTACTCAATTCCGTTGCCCGCGATATCCGCATTGAAACAGGTTTGATGACTTTCCGGTTGAACAGCTATGACTTCAATATCTCAGAGGATCTCATTGAGGAAAAAGAGGCTGCATACGGAATCCACGGGGGAGAAATCGAAACATCCTTCATTCTTTCCTTCAAAACCGATTGGGTGAAAAAAGAGCTTTGTCCCGATGAGTTCATCCAGTTTCCGGAGAGCGCAAAGCATCTTCAATTAAAAGGCAGCCATTATGTTGCTTGGAGGATGGAAGATATTTCGAAATCCGGGGTTTTAGGAAATGCAAAAAAAGCTTCTAAAGAAACGGGAGAAATCATCGCCAACCGTTTGGGTGAAAAGCTGGCGGTTGTTTTGCGGGAAATGGCGGAATTCGAAATGGAAGATCTCATTAACATGTCTTCCGAAAAGCAGTACAGTCCTTTGACATAGAATGGATGATCAATTGTTTCAAACATAAAGAAAACTTTGGAGGTGTGGAAGCATGGCTTGGAAACAAGAAATACAGCAGCTTTTAGGGAAGGAAAAAGTTCTGTTCGATGCAGCTTCAAGAGGAAAATTTTCTAAAGATTATTATTGGTATTCACCCATTCTCGCACAAAAGCTAAAGGATAAACTGGCCGATTGCATCGCCTTTCCGGAGTCAGAAGAGGAATTAGTTTCGTTAATATCATTCGCCGTAAAAAGAAAAATTCCGATTACGGTCAGAGGTGCTGGAACAGGAAATTATGGTCAGGCCGTACCTCTTCAAGGCGGTATTGTGATCGACATGACGAGGTTTCATCAAGTACTTGAAATCGGCGAAAACGCTGTAACGGTACAAGCGGGAATAAGAATCGGCAAGCTTGAACGGATATTAGAGTGAAGCGGAAAAGAGCTGCGAATTATGCCGAGCACATATATTCAAGCAACGATTGGCGGTTTTGTGGCGGGAGGATCGGGAGGAATCGGCTCCATTACATGGGGCAATTTGTGGGACGGCAATGTGCACAGCGCTTTCGTTTACACAATTGAGGAAAAGCCGAGAAAAATTGTTGTTTCAGGCGATAAACTCGAGCAATATATTCACAATTACGGAACTTTAGGTGTCATGACAGAGCTGCAATTGCCGATCGAGGAGAAAACAGATTGGATGCAAGCAATGGTTTTTCATGACCATTTAGATGAAGCGATAAATTTCGCCCATCAATTTTCGGGAATAGAAACTATGAAAAAAAGGCTCTTATCAGTATGTGAAGAAGCTTTGACAAAGCATTTCGCTCCTTTAAAACAATATATTTTGCCTGAAAAAACGTTAACGATGATTGAGGTCGATGAAAAAGCAAAAAGTGAATTTGTCGAACTCGTTTCCGAACATAAAGGAATATTGGCACATACCATTCCTGCCAATCAGTATCGAAAAGGGGTCCGCCTTTCGGATTTTACTTGGAACCACTCCACGCTGTGGGCCTGCAAAAATGAAGACAATATTACTTACTTGCAAGTTGAGTTTGATATTCAACACCTTTATCATCAAGTCCATTTGTTAAAAAAGGAATTTGGCGGAGAAGTCCTTCTTCATTTTGAATTTATAAAAAGAAACGGAGCAATTATTCCAACGGCCTTGCCGGTCGTTCGCTTTACAAGCGAGAAACGGCTGTATGAAATCATACAATTTTTCCTGAATATAGGAGCTAAAGTGCATGATCCGCATACTTATTTGTTGGGATTCGGCGGTTGGAGTTTACGAATGGATGAAATCATAAAAATCAAGCAAAAAAATGATCCGTTTTATTTGCTGAATCCAGGAAAAATAGCGGACGTCACCTCTTATGCACAAGTGTAACGATGGGAAAATGAATTGAAACGGCTGAAATATACCGAAAAAAGTTCTTATTATCGGCACTAGGTTCTTGGCATGAAGCAGAAATGTAACTAGAAAAATATCAAAAATGGTAGGAGGATTCGTATGCAGGCAAAAGGGAAGGGATATACAAAAATCTTCATTTTATTTCTACTCGTTCTTTTAGCTGGATGCGGCAGCCAATCAGCTTCAACTAATAACGAAGAAGTCAAAGAGGACTCAGAAAAATTGGAAAAAGTGAAGCAAGTCACGAACTGGTTTGCCGAACCGGAACATGGAGGCAACTATGCAGCTTTGATGAAAGGCTTTTATAAAGAAGCAGGCATTGATATGACAATAGAGCCAGGCGGGCCGCAAGTTTCCCCCATTCAAATAGTGGCATCTGGGGAAGCCGATTTTGGAATCACTCAAGCTGACGATATTTTATTAGCTCGCGATAAAGGAATACCCATTGTGGCGATCGGAGCCATTTTTCAAGTGAATCCGCAGGCGTTGTTGTACCAGGCTGATCAAAATATTAAAGATTTTTCCGATTTGAATGGGCGAACGGTGTACACGGCACCTGGAACAGGGTACTGGGCATATATAAAAAAGGCTTATCAGCTCGACAATGCGAAAGAAATGGCATATAGCGGACAGTTGACTCCATTTATAGAGAATAAAGAGTCAGTTACCCAATGCTACATTACGGCGGAGCCTTTCGCTTTAAAGCAGCAAGGAATCGAAACGAAATATTTACTGATTCACGATTCCGGCTACCAGCCTTATGGCAATGTAATATTTACAACCGAAAAAATGGTGAAAGAAAAACCTGAACTCGTCAAACGGTTTATGGAAGCGACAACGAAAGGGTGGGAGTATTATAAAGATCATTCGGATGAAGTAAATCCATTTATACATGAATATAATCCTGATTTATCAATGGAGGCGCTCGAATATGGGGCTGAACAGCAGCTGAACTTAATTTTCGGGCACGATGCGAAAGACCACGGCTTCGGCTATATGTCTCAAGAACGGTGGAACACCTTGCAAAATCAACTCTATGAACTAGGTTTAATTAAAAAGAAAGAAGATATCGCCAATGCCTACACAAACGAGTTTTTGGCGAAAAATTAAAAATGCGCCTCGGAGCAAGTTGGGCAAAAAGGGGAGAAAGCTATGAGTCAACTGCATTTGCTGAATGTTTGTCTGCCGCTTGAAGATCCTGGTTCTCTCTTTGAAATCATCATTAACGATGATCGATATGAAAAAATCACAAAGCAGCCTTCTTATCTTCAGCGCGAAGACTTTAAAACTTTAGAGGCCCTTAACTCATCCTCCGATTCATTCATTGATTGTCAAGGATATGTGTTGCTGCCCGGCTTTGTTGATGCTCATATGCATTTAGATAAAGCCTATTCTCTCAGGAAAGTTCCGAACGCAAGCGGGACGCTTCAAGAAGCAGTAATAAATTACCGGAAGCAATCTCCCCATTTCACGGTGGAAGAAATTGAGTATCGGGCGATGAAAACTGCACTGAATGCACTAAGCCATGGTACAACAGCCATTCGCACACATGTCAATTTTGAATTGCCTTTAGGGGAAGACGTCGTGTTCCGGGCGTTGACAGCTGTTTTAAACGTAAAAGAAAAATTAAAACAATACATTACGATTCAAGTCATTCCAATGTTTTTACTGCCTGACGACGATTCGAAACGAGAGCTGGAATGGATTGAACAAGCGATCAAAATGGGGGCTGATGGAATTGGCGGAGCTCCTCATTTAGCTGAAAACCCTGAGAAGCAAATTGACGGTTTATTTTCATTGGCGGAAAAGTACGACAAACCGATTGATTTGCATGTAGATGAAAGTGATGATCCGAACGTATGCACACTGGATTATATTATCCAAAAAACAATGGAGCGGCAATATCACAATCGCGTTGTAGCCGGCCACCTTTGCTCTTTGGCGCCAATGGAACAAGAAAAAGCTCTTTCTTTAATTAAACGGATGGCGGCGGCACAAATTGGAGCGGTGACGCTGCCGGGTGCCAATATGTACTTGCAAGGTCGATTTGATCAAGGGATTGTCCGCCGCGGCGTCACAAGAATTCATGAAATTTTGCAAAGCGGGGCGACGCTTGCAACTGCTTCCGATAATGTTCATGATCCATTTCATCCATTCGGGAAGGCGGATTTGCTGCAAATCGGTTTGCTAACTGCATATGTTGCCCATTTAGGAAGCGGTGAAGGCCTAAAACAAATTATTCGGATGATTACCGAATATCCGGCCAAATTATTAAATTTAAATAATTACGGTGTAAGATGCGGAGCGAAGGCAAGCTTCGTTCTATTAAAAGCTAGATCAGTAGAAGACATCTTTACGAATCTGCCTGTTGAAAGATATGTGTTCCGAAACGGAAAACTGCTCTATCAATCTAAAAAAGCTGAACATTGGAACGATCGCCAGTTGTTGATGTATCAGCACGAGACGGAAAGCCAATATGTAAAATTTGAAAGGAATTTACAATATGTATGACCTTGTATTAGAAAATATCAGACTGCCCAATCAAGAAAGGCATCATTTTATCGGGATTCAAAACGGGATCATTGCTGAAATTTCCCCTTATCCCCTGCAAGGAAAAGCAGTGATAGACGGCTGTGGAGATTTAGCCATGCCGCCATTTGTCGAAACACATATTCATCTTGATACGGCATTTACTGCCGGAGAGCCGAGCTGGAATCAAAGCGGCTCGATATTAGAAGGAATTTTATTATGGAACGAACGGAAGCAAACTTTGACGATGGAAGATGTCTACGAGCGAGCCAGGAAGGCGCTGAATCAATTGATGAAATTCGGTGTTTTATATGTAAGAGCGATCGCGGATATTTCCGATGAACGCCTCGTTGCTTTAAAAACATTGCTGAAGCTGAAATCAGACTTGCAGGACATCATCCATTTGCAAATCATTGCTTTTCCTCAAAATGGTTTACTCTCTTGTCCGGAAAATCAGGAACGGATGCTTGAAGCAATCAAGCTGGGCGCTGACGGGGTCAGTGCTGTTCCTCACTTGGAAAGAACGAGGGAGGAAGGGATCGAATCCATTCAATTCTGCTTTTCTTTGGCTGAAAAATACGGCCTATTTCTTCATTTCTTTTGTGACGAAATCGATGATCCGCAATCGAGGTTTATTGAAACAGTTGCATCATTGGCGATTTCATCAGGACTGGAAGACAAAGTGACTGCAAGTCATGCGTGTGCAATGGCCTATTATCCGGATAATTATGCTGCCAAATTATTAGATTTGATTGCGAGTTCCAAAATTCATATTGTAGCTTGTCCTCTGATCAACACGGCAATGCAAGGAAGATATGATTCCTATCCTAAAGGGCGAGGGATTACGAGAATAAAAGAGATGCTGCAAAAAAATATCAATGTTTGCATCGCCCATGACGATATCATGACCCCGTTTTATCCGTTAGGTAACGGGAATATATTGCAGGCTGCACATATGGCTGCTCATGTAGGTCATTTAACGGGAATGAAGGAATTGGAGGAATTGATTAACATGATATCGATAAACGGAGCCAAAGCTCTGCAAATTAACGATTACGGAATAAAGGTAGGAAATGAAGCAAATATCATTACGTTCCCGGTTGATCATGCTATAGATTTGATTCGCCTTCAGCCCCATTGCCGCTATGTGATAAAGAAGGGCAGAGTTTTGCTTCACACCAATCCGATGGAAACCGTTTTTTATATGTAATTTAAAAGGCTTTGATTCTGTCCCAATACTGATATAGAAATATTCAAATCGGTTTTTATTTGTAATTTTAAAAGGTTAGGAGCAGAAAGCTTTATGGCAAATATTTTAGTTGTTTTTTATAGTGCTTTCGGACATATAAGACAAATGGCGCAATCAGTTTGCGAAGGAGCAAAGGCGATTGAGAAAACAGATGTACGATGTGTAAAAATTCCCGAATTTACTGATCGTTTAATTCCGGCTATTAGAGAAAATCCGTTGATGATTGATAAAAAAGGAATTTCCGCAACATTTCAAATTGGAAAAAGAAAAGAAAATTATGAGCGTGAAAGCGAAAAGCAGAAAATATTTAAAACAGCGGAAATAGAAGATTTCCACTGGGCAGATGGAGTGATATGGGGATTTCCGACGTATTTTGGATCGATGCCGTCCCAAGTTAAATATTTTTTAGAAACTATCGGCGACCTTTGTGTGGAAGGCGTACTGGAGGGAAAGCCCGCGGGCATCTTTACAAGCGCTGGTTCCATTCATTCCGGGCATGAAGCGGCCATCTTAACATCCATCGTACCGCTTCTCCATTTCGGAATGATCATTATCGGATTACCTTATACTCAAAATCCGGAATATTTAACGGACGCCCCCATTGGCGGAACTCCGTATGGACCAACAGTTTTAGCCGGCCCTGATGGTTCGCGAAAGCCGTCTGATGAAGAATTAAAAATGGCCGGTCGGCTAGGGAGAAACGTGGCGTATATTGCCAACGCATTGTGTATGCAAAGAGAAAGAAACAGTTGATGATTGCGTTTGAACAAAACAATCATTCTCATTACTTTTCTTTCATAAGAGGGGAATTGTTATGGACTATATCCATGAAATTTTAAAGATTGCAACAACTGAGCCAAAAAAAGCTGTGCTTGCCACTATTATTGATGTGGAAGGCTCCGCTTACCGAAAAGAAGGAGCAGCAATGCTGATTCAGGAGGATGGGGAAACAATCGGCGTAATAAGCGGCGGTTGCCTTGAAAATGACCTGCAAGAAAGGGCGAAGCTTTTGCTTGAGGGCGAGTCGCAATGTATCGTATATGACTTGAAAAGCGAAGATGACTTGTCGTGGGGAAAAGGCGCCGGCTGCAACGGCGTCATACGCATCCTGTTGGAGTGCATCGATGACCGTTTGCGAAAGCATTTATCCCGGCTGCATGATTTGCTTCAAAACGGCAAGGACGTTTTCATCCTAAAACAACTCGGCAAAAATTTTTCCGTAAGCAATTATTTATTTTTTACAGAAGACACGGAAACGTTCGGGGAATGGGCTGGTGCGGTGCCGAAACAAATCGATGCCATAGCTGCGCAAGAGAAAAGCGGATTAGTTTGGGTCAATGAACTGTCCTCATATGTTTATGTTCAGCGATTTGAGCCTAAACCGAGATTGATTATTTTCGGTGCCGGTTCGGATGCTGTACCACTGTCGCATTTCGCTTCGCGGACCGGTTTTTCGGTTATCGTTAGTGATTGGAGAGAAGCGTTGTGCAATAGATGGCGTTTTCCTGATGCCGATCAGCTTATCATCGCTTTCCCGCGGGAAGCGGCAACGAAAATATATTTTTCCCCCCGCGATTTTGTTGTGCTGCTGACACACCAATTTCAACAGGATCAAGAGCTTTTAAAGCTGTTGTTGCAGCAAAACCTGCGATATATCGGGGTCAACGGTTCAAAAGAACGGACAAAACGCTTGCTGGGAGATCAGGAAATTCCCCGAAACGTTCATTCACCTGTCGGCTTGTCTATTGGGGCAGAAGGCCCTGAAGAAATCGCGATCAGCATTTTAGCAGAATTAATTCAATTGACAAAGCTTCGATCTCCTCAGAAGGTGCGTGCATAATGAAGCCGCAATCACATTTCACAAAAAACCAGGCGCTAATCGGAATGCCAAAGTCACTTGACCAATAGACGAACCGATGGTTATGTACCGACGCGGTATCTAAACTTGTCAAGCCCCTTTTTAGAGTTCTTTTAAAGGCGGCTTGGAAAAGTCGATAGCAGAGCAAGCGGTGCAATTGCACAAAACAGCCGTTTATTCAACTGGAAATCATCAACGATCTCATTTTTCAATACGAAACTTGATACGCAGCAATAAGTTGTTTGATGAGGATGCTGCCAAGCTGGATCGCTTGCCGAGTCCGCCGATTTTGTTATCCCTATTTAAGGAAGCGGACAGGCGATAATGGTGCATAATCGGTCAAATGCGGACGTCCACAAGGCATTTCCGTTTCTAATCGCAATATGGTTGCAAAAGCACGTTATTTTACTATCAAAGGAAGGGGGATGAAGTTGAAAACATTGTCCTCAAAAATATGGATGCCAACAGATTTAAGAGAAGCATGGCGATTGCGGCAGCTATTGCAATTAGAATCACACTTTATAGCCGGCGGAACATTATGGCAAACAAAATGGGAAAAAGGAGCACCGCAGCCATCTCATTTAATCAGCCTTGAGAACATAAAAATTTTAGAAGCGATATATGAAAAAGAAGATGGCGGCCAAAACTTTCTTCACTTGGGGGCGCTTATCCGATTGGCTGACTGCCTCCGCCATCCCATTATAAAAGCGAAATGGCCTTTATTGACCAAAGCTGTCAAGACCATTGCTGCACCAGCCGTGCGCAATCTTGGAACGATCGGCGGAAACGTCGCCTCAACAATTGGTGATGCCATCCCCGCCCTGTTAGTGATGGAAGCGAAAATCGGATGTTTTGATGGGGACGACATAAAAAAAATCGATTTAGATCATTGGTTGAATGAAGAATTCAAGGATGATCTTATAACGGAAATAGTGGTGCCGGAAATTTCAGCTCCGCCATCATATGTCCATTTTTATCAAAAAATTGGGAGGAGAGAGGCGTTTTCAGGCTCTGTCGTCACCATTGCAGGGATAATCGGCCAAAATGACAACGGAACAATTGACTTTGCGCGGTTGGCAGCAGGCGGAGGCGAGAATCGTCCAAGGCGATTAAGAATAACGGAGCAATTGCTGGCCGGACGCAAGGTTGAGTCCGCTTTACTAAAAAAGGTGCATGATGCGCTCTTTTCTGAATTTCAACCTGTCGGCGATGCTTTTTTTTCAGCGGATTACCGCAGGCGGGTCGCCGCCAACATTGTCATAGCAGAATTAAAAAAATTAGAGGAGAAAGATTAATATATTCAAATACGAGCTTTTTCAATTTGTATTATGAAGAAGGGAAGGGAATGAGATTGAAACAAGTGTGCATCAGACCGGACGGAGTAGGAAAAGTAACTGGACATTTAAAGTTTTTAACAGATCTTTCGTTTCCGAATATGCTGTTTGCAAAAATTTTGCGAAGCGAATATCCGCATGCCAATATCGTTTCGATCTCAACGGAAAAAGCGGAGGAATTGCCGGGAGTTCGGGCTGTCATTACAAGCAAGGATGTTCCAGGTTTAAACGGGTTTGGCTTAATCTTTCCTGATCAGCCTGTTTTATGCAAAGATAAAGTTCGTTTTGTCGGCGATGCTGTCGCGGCTGTTGCTGCGGAAACAGAGGAAATCGCCGAAGCGGCGCTTCAGCTGATCGAAGTGGAATATGAGCCGCTGCCGGTTGTTGATGATCCGGAACAGGCTATGCTCCCTTCTTCTCCGCAGCTCCATCCGAACGGGAATATCCTACACCAAGCATCTTATCAAAGCGGCAATGTGGAAGAAGCATTTCAATCATGCGACTGTATTGTAGAGGAAACGTATCAACTTCCAAGGCAAATGCATGCGTACATGGAAACAGAGGGCGGGGTGTTTGTTCCGGAAAAAGACGGCACTTTGACGGTGTATGCCGGCACTCAGCATGGATATAAAGACCGCTATCAATTAGCCCGCATTTTAAATATGCCGGAAGAAGACATCCGCGTCGTCTCAAGCCCGCTTGGCGGCTCTTTTGGCGGAAAAGACGAATTAAACATCCAGCCGTACGGAGCCTTATTGGCGCTGAAAACGGGATTTCCTGTAAAAATTCATCAAACGAGAAGGGAATCGGTGCGGTCAGGAATCAAAAGGCATCCGATGAAAATTAAAATGAAAACAGGTGCGAAAAAAAACGGCAAAATCATCGCCCATCAAGTGCGAATTATAGCGGATACCGGCGCATATGCAACGTTAGGCCCCGCAGTATTGGATTTTGCGGTTGAACATGCGACAGGCCCATACATGATCCCGAATATTCAAGTTGAAGGCTATTCGGTTTTTACGAATAACGGTGTTGCCGGTGAATTTAGAGGCTTTGGAGGAAACCAAGTAACCTTCGCATTGGAAGGGCAAATCGATCGCTTGGCAGTCAAGCTTGGAATGAGTCCGCTTGAACTCAGACAAAAAAATCTGCGCCAGGCACATGATCCCGGTCCTGTCGGGCAAAAAATCGCCCCAACTGACGGCGCTCAACAAGTTTTAAAACAGATCAGCCAATCGAAACTATTAAACAGCTGCCGAAAACAAGATCATAACGGCTTGATTAAGACAGGCGTCGGGGTGGCAATCACCATGCACGGCGGAGGGCTGGGCTATGGACGTTTAGATCCGGCTGGCGGGAGAATTTCATTGAACGAGGAAGGAAAAATCGAAATTGCTTTTGGGTTTGAAGAATTTGGCCAAGGCTTGCTCGCAGTGATTGAACAAATTGCCATTCGAGCAATAGGCTGCTCCCGAGAGGATTTACACATTGTCATCGGCGATACGTACAAAGTCCCGCGTTCAGGCTCATCAACTGCTTCAAGGGGTACGAGCATGGTTTGGCAAGCCATTCAACGGATGAAAGCTCCGTTTCAAAACAGCCTGTTGGAAAGAGCCTCGCAATGTACGGATGTGCCAGTCAGTCAATTAAAAATAGGCGAAAAAGGTGTTTGGCACCAAGATGAGCTGCTGATTTCATACAAAGAACTGGCAAAACAAACGATAGACAAGCCGCTGATCATTGAAACTCGATTTGACTTTCCGGCAACCCCTTGCTCCATACCAGGCGGACATTTTTTATATTCGTTTGCAGCTTGTGCCGTTAAGGTGGAAGTAGATCTGGCAACTGGATTTGTTCGTGTAAAACATTTAGAGCAAGCCGTTGCCGCTGGTCCTGTTATTTTTCCGCAAGGATATTTGGGACAAATTGAAGGCGGATCCGTGATGGCGTTAGGCTATACATTAACGGAAGAAGCGCTGATAGAAAACGGAACATATGTAACGGAAAACTTTGATACGTATTTAATTCCGACGATAAAAGATGTCCCCCTTTCGATTGACATCACCGCAATCGAGGAGCTGTGCGAAGAGGATGATTATGGGCCAAGAGGCGTCGGGGAAATTGGCACGGTTGCTGTTGCCCCTGCCATCGCAATGGCCATTTATGATGCGACTGGCATCTGGGTGAATAAGCTGCCGGTATCAAGGGAAGAAATCGTCAATAAGATGATGGAAACGGAGATGAGCAAATGGCTGACAAGCAAATGAGCTCAAGCATAAAATTACCGTCTGAAGAACGAATGCGCATGTCGATTTTTGTGAATGGCAAAAAGAAAGAGCTTGAGATTCATCCGGCCGCTCGGCTAGTTGACATTTTAAGAGAGCAGCTGCATCTGACTGGCACAAAGATTTCCTGCGGAATTGGCCGCTGCGGCGCCTGCTCTGTCATCATGAACGGCAGGCTAGTGAATGCCTGTTTAGTTAGAGCTTATCAAGCAAATGAAAAAGAAATTGTTACAATTGAAGGACTTGCGGAAAAAGGGCTTCATCCGATTCAGCAGGCGTTTTTGGAAGAGGGAGGTTTCCAATGCGGATATTGCACCCCAGGAATGATTATGGCTGTCAAAGCGATTTTGGATCAATATCCGAATCCAACTAGTCAGCAAATAGTTGACGGTTTATCAGGAAATCTTTGCCGATGCACAGGCTACTCCGGTATTATTAGAGTAGTTCAAAAGCTTGCTGAAAAAGAAACATCTCGCTTAGACAGCAAATGTTAAGAAGGCGGAGCAGTTCGGCGATTTTTTTAACATGATCAGTTGAAAGAAATTATAGATTTTAGCGTTTTTCGGCTTGTTTCCTTGTCTGCAGCGTTAAAAATTTATGGCTATCGCCGAATGAAATTCGTCATACATCGAAAATAAATGACCCATAAACGAATATATGCCTGATGAAAACAACCGGTATTCAATCTGTGATTCGTTGTAAAAAGAACCGTTACGTTTCATCATCAGCGGTGCATGTGGCTGAGAATGTATTAAATCGCAAATTTTTCAGCAAGTAAGCCAAAAGAAAAATGGCTGGCGGATGTCACGGAATTCAAGATAGGAAACGGTAAAAAAGCGTATTTGAGTGCAATTCTAGATCTGTATAGTTATGTATTAGGGCATTCGAACAATCATCAACTTGTGTTTCAAACAGTTGATCAGGCTATCGCAAGGGTCAAGTCCAACCCTGCCCTAGATTCCTGGCAAATCACCGCTTTTTTTTACACAACATTCAGGACTTAATCTATCACAAGTTTAAAAGAACATAAACAACTTTTGATTTATAGTACATCTCATGGGCTTGAGAAGCGAATAATCGAAGCAAAGCGAACACATAGTATGTCAAGAGTGGGACGCTGCATGGAAAACGACCCAATGGAATCTTTTTGGGCAACCTGAACGTGTGAAAGGTATGATCTGAAACGATATGAAACGTTTAAAGCGTTACAACAAGCGATTAAGAGTTTTATAATAACAAACGCTATCAAGAAAAATTAAACGGCTTAAGCCCATTAGAATTTAGAGCTCAAGCCGTTTAAAGCAATTTTATGATTTCCATTGTCTGCTTGACAGGGGACAGTTCAACTTTTGGACAATCCCTTTAAGAAAGTTATTTTCTTTGTCTCATCACCATATTCTGTGATGTTCACACAATTCCGGAAATAAGTTAGCGAGATTGATACTCAATCTAGAGTAGCTCCTTCGTCAGCTTGCAGACCACTAAGTTGGTAGATGGAAGCGGTCAAGTGCTTTCCTTGACGGATTCCATTCTACCAACTAGACGATTTTTTTTGTTTTTTTAAATAAAGGGAGCCTCCAAAAAGTCAGCGTAACTGACTTTTGGAAGGCCCCGTTTTTTCATGACGTTGTTGAAGAAAGTATTTGTATCCGATTAACTTCCCCGATACACTTGATACCCCCACGGTGAAATAAGCAATGGAACATGGTAATGGGCATTTGCATCAGAAATGCCGAAGCGGACGACGACGTGATTAAGAAACAGCGGTTCCTTCAAGGATAAACCTTTGTTTTTAAAATAATCTCCAATGTAAAACAGAAGTTCATAAGTTCCCGGTGTTAATTGCTGCACAGTGATGAGCGGTTCGTCAACCCGACCGTTTTCGTTTGTGAATGCGGTTTTGAGCAGCTGTTTTTCCGTTTCGTTTTGATCTGTAACAGAAAACAGCTCGATTTTGACGTTTTGTGCAGGCGTACCGTGAGTTAAATCTAAAATATGTGTTGTTAATCCTTTCATATTCCATCTCCTTATTGACCTTTTTATTTGCCTCGTTTTTCATTTTGGAAGCCCGTTTTGTTACTTTGGAAGCGCTTGTCTGACGGGGCATGGCATTTGAATCACGGCTTTCTTTCACTATATAACCAGCGTGTAGTTTCTTTGGTTATTATTTCTCAGCAGATTCAGTTGTACCGCCATTTATGGCGCTTAAAAAGATATGGCTTCGTACTGTGCAAAAGATCAAAAATTACGAAAGTCAATTTGTTCTATCAAAATGGAATGTACGTGTCAGCATAGATTTCTCTCTTCTTTCACTATATCCTTCAGTCGATAATAGGCAATTTTTTTAATTTCTGCTATTGCTTGCTCTATCTCTGCTTCCGCATTGTTTTTGATTCGCTGTTTAATCGATGCAAATATTTCCTGCTTTGTTTTGCCGCGCACAGCCAAAATAAACGGGAATTGAAATTTTTCCATATACGTTTCGTTCAATTTTAACAATCGATCGTATTCTTCATCTGTCAGTTTTTGCAGTCCCGCTTTTTGTTGTTCTGTTTGCGAAAATCGGGTCATTTTTGTTCTTGCGCCTAAAGCAGGGTGATTGCGAATAAGCGCCAATTTTTCGTGTTCGTCAGCTTGATCCACGATCTCAGCCATTTTGGAAAAAAGCGATTGCACGGAAGAAAACGGGCGGAATTTTTCTGCTTTTTCTGCCACCCATGTTGAATCTTCAAATATCCCGCCTAGCTTCTCAATAAATTCAGCCGCACTGAGTTGGTTAACTTGTTCTATGTCCATTCGCCTTTCTCCTTTCGTTTTTAAAATTTGATCGTTGTCGGTTTTAACTGTTCGGCAGCAGAAGATTTTTTCAGTGAGAAATGGTGAAAAAATAAGTTTAAAAAGATGGCTGTAAGACTGCCTGTTATAATCCCATCACTAAAAAGAATTCGCAGCATAGGCGGCAGCTGTGCAAACAAATCAGGAACAACTGTGGAACCCAATCCGAGGGAAATGGAGCAGGCAATTACTAACAAATTGCTTTGCTGTTGAAAATCAACAGTGCTTAACATTTTAATGCCTGAAGAAACGACCATGCCAAACATGATCACCATTGCTCCCCCTAATACAGATGTTGGGATCATCGTAGCAAAAGCAGCAATTTTCGGAATAAATCCAAGGGTGACAAGTATAAAGCCGGCAACGATCGCAACGCTTCTCGTTTTTATATTTGTCAGCTGCACAAGTCCGACGTTTTGAGCGAACGTGTTGTACGGGAAAGCGTTCAAAAAACCGCCGATGATGAAAGCCAATCCTTCGGCACGATATCCGCGCGCAAGATCTTGGTCGCTAAGATCTTTTCCGCAAATTTTGCTTAGGGCTAAAAAAGCGCCAGTCGATTCAATCATGATGACAATGCCCACTAATGTCATTGTTAAGATCGGCACAAGCTCAAAAGTAGGTGTACCGAAATACAAAAATTTCGGAGAATGAATCCATGAAGCTTGCATTACTTCTTTCACATCAACCTCTCCCATAAAAGCCGCGGCGATCGTACCCGCGATAATCCCGATAAGCACAGAGATTGCCCGAAAAAAGCCTGTGAAAAATCGATTCATAAACAAAATCAAAAGAAAAACCCCAAATGAAAGGAGCAAATTTTCCGGATCGCCAAATTTCGGACTTCCTGCACCGCCCGCCATGTTTTTAATCCCGACCGGTATTAAGGACAGTCCTATAAGGGTGACAACTGTACCTGTCACGACCGGCGGGAACAATAATCTTGTTATTTTGCCAAAGAGCGGAGCAAAAAGAATAATGAATATTCCTGCGGCAATGATCGATCCATAGATTGCATTGATGCCGTACTCTTTTCCGATCCCGATCATCGGTGTAACAGCAACAAATGAAGCACCTAATATGGCAGGTAAACCAATGCCGAAATATTTTGTTTTGAACGCCTGCAGCAGGGTGGCGATTCCGCATGTCAATAAATCAATCGCAACTAGATATGACAGCTCCTGCGTCGAAAGGTTTAACGCTCCTCCGACAACAAGAGGAACAACAATGGCGCCTGCATACATCGCCAGTACATGCTGCAAACCAAGTGAAAAAAGATGAATTCCTCCATTTTTATTTGTCAAGTGACCTCTCCTCCTCTTATGTAAAAAAATCTAACATTAGATGTTATTTGTTTTTCATAATAAAAGAACGATGTAGTGAAGTCATTGGTTGAATTACATAATCGTTTTTGCAAAATTTAGTTAATGTATCTAAAGCTTTATAGACAAATTACATTTTCATTTACTAAAGCTCTTGCCTCAATTTTTTTATAATTGAAGCAAATTTTTTATGCGGAATGCCAAGCGGAGGCTAATAGTGGCTTCTGGATCCTTTAAGCTTTTTCCGATGAGCTCCTCGCATTTTTCTAATCGATAGATCACCGTATTGCGATGAACGAAAAGCTTTTTGGCTGTTTCAGAAATTTGACAATGATTTTCCAAAAATAAAAACAACGTTTGCAGCAGAGCCTGTTTTTCAGTGTCTGCCGGGTCTGAAAGGTTTGTCAAAATCTGTTCGTAAAAATCAATCAACTCTTCTTTTGGAATCATTTTCAATAACGTATAAATATCTTTTTTCTTATGAATTTGAATGAATTCTTGATTTCCGGAATACTGTTCTTCTTCCAGCACTTCCAACGCTTCTTTATAGCCTTTTTTTACATCTAAAAATTGTTGGCAAAGACTGCCGATGCCGAATGAGACAGTCCGTTGGAACCTGCTTCTAATTTTCGCTTGCAATTCCTTTAAAAACGGCATGATGGAAGAATGAAGCTCCAGCCATGATTTTTGAATCGGGAAGAGCAAAATGCCTACGTTCCCCTTCACAAAAAAATGAACAGGATTTGGGAACGCATCAGCTTCTTTTTCCATAAATTCAAAAATCCGTTCATTTTCTTTATGGAATTGTGTAAACGTTAATGATTTTTTTCTTTCATCCAATTTTCCTGCTGCACAAAAATACGATTGATCATTGCGAATTTTAAATTCTTTTGCTTTAATGACAATCTCTTCTTTTGATTGAAAGGCGCCATCTGTAAAATTGATAAAAAATTCATTTTGAACTTTTCGTTTATGTTGTTTAAGAGCATTTTTTTTCATCAATTCAAATGAAATGACATTTGTCGCTTGTTCAATCGTCAACACAAGCGAAGGACTGTGAAAAGGAATGGCATCAAAAACAATTAAACATCCGCTGTTGCTTTCATGAGTGTAAATGGGAAAAACGGAAACAGTTCGTTTACTAGAAATAATGGAAAAACAAGTGTAAGAGCTTGGCTGTAAGAAAAAGCGAAATCCGTCTGTGTACATTTCCTCGATTTCCGGCAGACTCGATGTAACGGAAGATGAAGAAGCAATCATTTGAAAGTGCTGATCCAACAGTAAAATTGGACAGCCGATCAAGTTTGCCAAATTTTCCAGTAATGAGACGAGCCCTTTTCCTCTTAAAATATGGTTTGTAAATTGCTGATGGATTTCAATCGCATTGAGCAATTCGTTTGTCCGTTTGTCCAATATATAGCTTAATGTCTGGTTCACAACTTCCCCTAACGTAACCTCAATCGGCAATTCAATAATTGGGAAATTTTTTTCATTTGCATACTTCAGGCAAGCCTCCGGAATTTCTTCCAAAAATCGCTTCATTTTAATTGCCAACCCTGCACATTGCTGATCCGCCATATTTTTGATGAGTGCGAGCAGATCATTCGGATTGTCTTTTAAATGAAAGGCAGTTGTTACAAGCAGTTCATTCGCTTTAAGGAAATCGATGATATCCGGTGCATCCATCATATTGACGCTGAAAACTTCTCGATCTTTTCCGTTATGGCCGGCGATGAGCTTGGCATTTTTCATAACGGGAATTTTTAATATTTCGGAAATTTTCATTTTTTCAGCCCCTTTGTCTTCAAATTTTAGTGAACATGCACAAAAGATGGTGAAATTTATATCAAAATTGCCAATGTATATGAAAAAGAATAACGATAAAATAAAGTAAATTCACATTTTATGGAACAAAATGTAACAAGGATATTTGCTCATTTTGAATAGAAAAGAGGGAAGAGATATGACAGTTCATTTACTTGGGCCCATTCAGCTTGAAGAGGAAGTTGAAAGGCTGATCGAATGGCTTGCAACATTCGGTAAAACGGAAAAAGGCGGAGTTACCCGGCTGTTATATAGCGAACAATGGCTGTCAGCGCAGGAAGCGTTGAAGGAGAAAATGGAGGAATGCGGATTAGCTCCATATTTTGATGACGTCGGCAACTTGTTCGGCCGAGCAGAAGGATCATCTCCATCCTCCAAAACAATCTTAACTGGTTCGCATATCGATACGGTTATTGAAGGAGGAAAATATGACGGCGCATACGGCATTATTGCCGGCTTGTTGGCGACTCATTATTTATTAAAGCGTTTTGGAACACCAAAAAAAACGATTGAGGTCGTATCTTTATGTGAAGAGGAAGGCAGCCGGTTTCCACTTACATTTTGGGGGTCAGGCTCTGTAACGGGGAGGCGCTCTTTTAAACATATACAAAAAATTGTTGATTCTAAAGGGATTTCGTTTGTGCAAGCAATGAATGAATGCGGTTTTGGACAGGAAAGATTTCGCCAGCCATTTCGAAACGATATTCAATGCTTTATTGAGCTGCACATCGAACAGGGCTCTGTGTTAGAAAAAAAGAAAAAATCGTTGGGCATTGTCAGCGACATTGTTGGACAGCGCCGCTATCAAGTAAAAGTTGTTGGTGAAAGCAACCACGCAGGAACAACCCCGATGCCCTGCCGGAAAGATGCGGTGGCCATTGCCTCTGAACTGATTACCTATTTAATGAAACAAGCCAAACAGGTGTGCGACCAACTAAGAGTGACCGTTGGCAAAATAAAGGTTGAACCTAACGTTCCGAATGTGATTGCAGGTGAAGTCGTTTTTACGATCGATATCCGTCATCACGAGGAAGAACTATTGGAGCAATTTTGTTCAACATTTTCACGTCATTTTAAAAATGTGAGCGCACAATACAATGTCGATATTTTGTTAAATGAATGGCTGAACGTCAAGCCGGTCAAAATGGATCAACAATTGCTGAGGCTGTCAAAAGAAATTGCAGAAGAGCAAAATCTGTCTCATGAAATCTTGGTTAGCGGAGCGGGACATGATTCGCAAATGTTCGGAACCTATTGTCCGACTGCGCTTTTTTTTGTCCCGAGTCATAACGGAATCAGCCACTCGCCGAAGGAATATACCGCAGTGGCTCATTTAGAAAGCGGCGTTAAGTTTTTAATCCATTATTTATATAGATTGGCATATTAAAAGAAAGGATTGTGGACGAAATGAAATTTCTGCCTCTACAGACACCTAATAGAACGATCATGACACCGGGGCCTGTTGAAGTCGATCCGAGAGTTTTGCAGGCGATGAGTACGCCGATTTTAGGCCAATTTGATCCTGCATTTACTTCGATCATGAATGAAGTAATGGAAATGCTTCGCTATTTATTTCGTACGGACAACAAATGGGCGTTCCCTATCGATGGAACCTCCAGATCGGGCATTGAAGCGATGCTGGCGAGCATTATCGAACAGGGCGACAAAGTGCTGATCCCAATATATGGCCGGTTCGGCTATTTATTAACCGAAATATGCGAACGTTACGGGGCTGATGTCACTACAATTGAGCGTGAATGGGGAACGGTGTTTGACCCGGAGGATGTAATTAGAGAAATAAAGAAGGTTCAGCCGAAAATAGTCGCGATCGTCCATGGGGAAACCTCAACGGGGTGCATGCAGCCGCTTGAGGAGATCGGGAAAGCTTGCCGGGAGATGGATGTAATTCTTGTAGTCGATGCGGTTGCGACAATTGGAGGAACGGACGTGAATGTCGATGAATGGCAGCTTGACGGCGTGATCGGCGGGACGCAAAAATGCTTATCGGTTCCATCAGGGATGGCTCCCATCACATATAATGACAGAATTGAAAAAATCGTTTTGTCGCGTAAAAAGGTAGAAAGAGGAATTCGGACGGAATTGGATCAGCAAATGGCCACAGGTCAAACAATTATTAGCAACTATTTTGATTTAAGCCAGCTTCAAGATTATTGGAGCCCGCGGCGATTAAATCATCATACGGAAGCTACATCAATGCTTTACGCATTGCGTGAAGGCTTGAGGCTTATTATGGAGGAAGGATTGGATAATCGATTTGCACGCCACCGCCTCCATGAACGGGCATTAATGGCCGGGCTGGAAGCAATGGGACTCACATTGTTCGGCGATAAACGCTTTAAAATGCCGACCGTCACATGCGTCAACATTCCGCAGGGCGTCGATGGAGAATCCGTGCGCCGCATGCTGCTGGATGAATTCGGGATTGAAATTGCCAGCTCGTTTGGCCCGCTCCACGGAAAAATCTGGAGGATCGGTACAATGGGCTACAGCTGCCGCAAAGAAAATATTCTCAAGCTGCTGACAGCATTGGAGGCAGTTCTCATCTATCACGGTGTTCGCATAAACAGAGGTGAAGGAGCACAAGCAGCGCTGAGTATGTATGGAAAACAAAGAAAGGAGTCAGCTTTTTCTAGTGTAGTTCATCGATAAATTGTGTCAATGGCGCAAAATTTTGATCATCATTCATTTTTGCGATCGGTTGAGAAATTGATAAATTCATTCAGACGGAAGAGAAAGCGTTCAGTCCATTGATCTATATAAAATTCAGCTGATGCCATTTTTTTAATGATAAGAAATGGAGATGGTTCGAGTGAAATATGATTCTCTTATCAAAAACGGCAGCGTTGTGTTTCATGACGAAGTGAAAAAAACAAATTTAGCTGTTAAAGACGGCATTGTTGTTGAAATTGGCGATGACATTGACGGGGAAGCCGATGTCGTTTGGGATGCGGAAGGCCATTACGTTTTTCCCGGATTGATTGATGTCCATGTTCATTTCAATGAACCGGGCAGAGAGAATTGGGAAGGCTTTTCAACAGGTTCATCTATGCTTGCAGCAGGCGGCTGTACAACGTTTTTTGATATGCCGCTCAACGGTGTCCCTTCTACAACTGATCTTGAAGCTCTTCGACAAAAAGGAAAAATAGGCGAGGAAAAGTCATTCGTTGACTTTGGATTGTGGGGCGGGCTTGTTCCGGGCAATGAAAATGATTTAGCGCCTCTTGCGGAAAAAGGAGTTGTCGGATTTAAAGCTTTCATGTCCCCGAGCGGCAATAAAGAGTTCGCAGCGGTTGATGATAATACGCTCTTGAATGGAATGAAAACGATCGCCGGCTTGCGTAAAATTTTGGCTCTTCATGCAGAAGACGGCGCAATGGTGCAATTTTTGCAGAGAGAAAAAGAGCGGCAAGAAAAATTCGGTCCGGACGATTATTTACAATCAAGACCGATTGCTGCGGAATGGCTAGCTGTCAGAAAAGCCATTACATTTGCGGAACAGACCGGCTGTTCTTTGCATTTCGTTCATATCAGCAGTGCAGAAGCCGTTGAAGAAATCCAGCAAGCGAAGAAAAGAGGACTTGATGTCACATTGGAAACGTGCCCGCATTATCTTTTGTTTGACCATGAACATACGAAAAAGCTTGGAGCGGTTGCAAAATGCGCTCCCCCATTGCGCGAATTAAGCGACCAAAAAAAATTGGTTGATTTGTTTTTAAAAGATCAGATTGACTTTGTCGCATCCGACCATTCCCCGTCGCCATGGAGCTTGAAAGAAGATGAAACGAATTTTTTCAATGTTTGGGGAGGAATCAGCGGGGGACAATTTACATTGATGGCGATGATCGAACTAGCGGTTCGCTATCGCATTCCTTTTCCGAAGCTGATTCATTGGACATCTGCTAGACCCGCCAAACGATTTGGATTGGACGGGAAAAAAGGGGAAATTGCAAAAGGAAAAGACGCAGATTTTGTGATTATAAGTTTAAAAGATTCCTTCACAGTCGAGAAAAACAGTTTGCTTCAAAAACACAAGCATAGTTTATATGTCAATCATACATTTCCTTGCAAAATCCTTGCGACATTTCAACGGGGGAAATTGGTATTTGACAACGGGCGCATACGGGCTTCCAAGCCTCTTGGCCAATGGCTGAAGTTATGATGGAAAGGGTAAGGGGGCTGTCTAATAAGTCGATTTTCCGGCTTATAAACGCCCCTTTAATGTTTTAGAAACGTTGATATATCAATGTTTATAATGTTTCGTTTTCAATGGATTTTGACTTTCTGGACAGCTTTTTTTTGAACGTTTTCCGTATCCTCCATTTTGCAATCATGTTCCGTGAAAAGTTTTCAAAAAATTTTTTAGCACGTTATCTGCAGCCTTAAAGGACTTGTCGGAAAACCGAAACAGGAAGTTTGGTTAGGTAAATAAAAATGTGAACAGGGGATCTGCGAATATTGAGGTTGGCCCAATAAATAAATGAATAGGTCAGTCTTACGAATTTGTTCAGCTTTTTTGCCGAGTGACAACAGGTTTCGAGGTCTCCAAAAAATCGCATAGATGCCTTCTCCTAAATCGTTACCTTTTCTTTAGAAAATTCAGGAAGAAAGAAGGTGAGGATTGCTGAAATGACTAATATGATTATTGAAAAATAAAAAGCAACATTATAATTCCCGTGGTAACTGTATAGTAAACCCGGCACATAGGCTCCTAGTGCTGATCCAATTTGGTGGCTGAAAGATAGCCAACCAATGATAAAACCAACAGAGTGTTGTTTAAAGTATTGCGTGACCAACAATTGCGTAGGAGCAACAGTGGAAAAATCAACCAATCCAAAAACGATAGCGAAAATAATTAAAAGCAGAGGGTTATAGCTATAGAATAGAATAAACAACGATAATGCCCGTATAACATATAGACAGATGAGCATTTTTCGACTGCTCCAGCGATCTGCTAACACACCAGAAAATAGTATTCCTACAATATTAAAAGCGGCCAATATAGTTACTGCTGCACTAGTCGCACTTGTTGGAACTCCACACAACTGGGCATAAGGGATAAGATGTGTATCCATTAAACCTGTAGTGGTAAAACCGCAAACGCTAAATGGTAAAATCAAGAACCAAAATTGTTTTTTACGAAAGCATCCCAAATTGAAAAATCATTGAATTTACTTGGCTGTTCAGTTGTGCTTTCTTCTTGATCCATTCCGCCAATTGGCAACATACCTTTTTCATTAGGATGGTTTCGTAAAATTAACAGGACAATTGGAAACACAACAATCATTAAAAAACATCCTAAGATGATGACCGTTGCTTTCCAATTCAACCATTGAATTAATAATAGAGATCCTGGTACCAACAGCATTTGTCCGGCTCCAAACCCTGCTTCGACAATCCCTAAAGCAAATCCTTGTCTTTCATTAAACCAGTTTGTAACGACTACTGTTGCAGCCACGTTTGACGCTCCGCCAACCCCAAGTGATACAAATATGGCATATAGAATAAACAATTGCCATGGATGATGGACAAAAGCTGTTAATAGAATACTAACTGCCACCAAAAAAGTACTGACAGAAAGGATTATACGAGGCTCAAATTTGTCGACTAACCTTCCTATAAATGGTTGGGAAACTCCATAAACAATAAAGCTTAATGTCGAAATAAGCGATACCGTCCCTCTGTCCATTGAAAATTCCCTTTCCCAAGGTTCAACAAAAGCCCCGAAAGAAAGACGAACGCCTTGAACAGCTAAAAGAGATAAAAACGTGACAAATAAAATCACCCAAGCATAGTGAAATCGTAATATCATTTTAGTTTAGTCTCCTAACTTCAAAATTTTAAAGATTCGATATTTTTTCCATTCTACCGAATTGGATGTTTAAGTCAAGCCATTTTTTCCAATATTTTTCTCCGTCAATCGCGACAAAAATCAGTTCATATTCCGAGATGGTGGTTATTTTACAGAAGAAGGTCTCAGTGATTTGAATAAGCCAATTGTCGTCGCCACCAATCGTGCAAAAATCTCTGTTCAACCGATGCAAATCAAAGGATTGGCAAAGTTTTCCTAAAAATAATCAATCAAGCATTAAAAATGAAATGCGTATATAACACTTTTTTGGGGTTTTTATCTTCACTATGAGGAATTGCAAGTCTCCATGACCAATAATGACGTGATGCCCGTATCCGTTTTTATCTTCACTATGAGGAATTGCAAGCAAGACGAAAGAGAGAAGTTTGTTTGACGTTCTGGAGACCATTATTTATCATACAGCCAAATTGCCAATTATTTATGTTTCAAAAGAGACGTGCCAACAATGATTGAACGTGCGGAAAAGAAAATAGCGGAAAGAAAAACAGAAAGCCTCTTCTGCCTTTAAATGGGTAAAGAGGCTTTGTCTTTGTTTGTGCATTTACAATTGCTTCACGGTTTTTTTCGCTAATCATATGATCATTTGTTAAAATTGTGACGTCTAAGTCGATTGCGATTCATTTCATTAGCATTTTTCCACTGGCGTTAGGAATTTCACTACATCGTCAACAGCTTCACAACTTGTTTTGTCCGTTCATGACTATTTATATCGGATTCAATTTTGCCGTTTTTCACGCAGTTTATAAATTCTTCTACTTCATAATACATCGTTTCAAATTTATGTTCCACGGTTAAATCTTTTATTTCACCGTTTCGATATTTGATGACAACTTTCTTCGGATCACTGATTTTGTCAATTTCAATAACACCTTTTTCTCCTTGGATCTCACTAGGGAAAAAGGAGTCTGTTATTTTGGAATACATTACGACTGCTTCAAAATTATCATAATTTAAAATCATACTTCCTTGACCGTCTGCACCGGTGGATAAGTAATAGTGATTTTTTACTATGGATTTTGGTTCGCCGACTAGATGAACAATCGGTGCTAAGCAGTATACACCCAAATCCATTTTCGAACCGTTTCCTAATTCCGGTTTAAAGGCGTTTTCAATAATTCCTTCTTTATATTTATCATATCGTGAAGAATATTGATTGTAATGGAAAACAAATCGTCTGATCGGAGCGATTTCGTCAAGATGTTTTTTTAAATTTAAAAAGGTCGGTGTAACGGTTGATTTCATCGCTTCCATAAACATGGCATTGTAAGTTTTGGCCGTTTGAATGACCTCATCCATTTCTTGCACGGACGTTACTGCCGGCTTTTCGCAAAGAACGTGAATTCTATTTTTCATGGCCAAAATACTTTGTTCGGCATGGAATTTGTTGGGGGATGCAATATAAACGGCGTCAATATTGCCGCTTTGAAACATTTCTTCAAGGTTGGTGTACACGTGTTTTATCTGATATTTTTCGGCAAACATTTTTGCTTTTTCCATTGTTCTCGAATAAACAGCGCCGAGAGAAAATTCCGGGTGTGCGCTTGCAGCTTTTATAAAATGGTCGGTAATCCAGTTTGTTCCTATAATACCAAATCTCATAACGAATCCCACCTTTATTGTTCATATTTGTACATGAATATCATATTATAACATGTTCTGCAGCAGCTTTTTATTCGATTATCTTTTTTTTGAACTAACTTAAAACTCCATGTCAATAAAAACCAAAACATATTAACATGGTAAGAGCTGTCTGAAAAGTCCCGAAAAAAAGAGTAAACGACAGTTTCTTTTCATCTGCTTTTCTGTTTTGATCGAATTTCTGAAAAGGATAAACAGGCATTCAGAGTGGGAGCAACCGAACTCGCTTGGTCAATCGGACCGACCATTACATTTATACTGGTACCCTTAAGATTATTCGGTTCGGGATTGCCTTGGCACCGAACACGCAGGGCGGGAAATTGAAAAAGAACGGTATGGAATTTTGGAAACGGAAGAAAAAGTTACGAATATTTAGAGAAGTTGCTTCACGACTTGCTCCAGCAGCTTGGTAATCCTTTGTCTCGGGCAGAAAGTGCACATTTCAAACAAGGGAAAAATCTTGTAGAATATGTAAAGAGAAAATAAAAATAGGAGAGGATAGAATGCCAGTATACAACAAACTTGTCCGTGATAAAATTCCGCAAATTATTGAACAAACGGGAAAGACATTTACAACGAGAATATTGGAAGATGACGAATATCGCAAAGAGCTGCGAAAAAAAGCATTTGAAGAATTAGAAGAATATATGAATGCGAGTGATAATGAAACAGCGCTGGAAGAATTGGCGGATGTGCTGGAAATTATTCATGCTCTTGCCGAATGCCACGGATCGTCGATCGAACGCGTTGAACAAATTCGAGCGGAAAAAGCAGAGAAGCGGGGAGGATTTAAAGAAAAAATCTTTTTAGTCGAGGTACACGATGAGTAAGGTCGAATTAATTCAACGCAATCTTATCGAAAAGATACAGGAACATATCGAAACATCGTCAACCATATACATATTGACCTCGTTCGTGATGAAATCGGGTGTCCGCCTGCTGAAAGAAACATTGAAAAAAGCGGCGGAACGAGGGGCGGATATTAAAATTTGCTCTGGCGATTATCTCTTTGTCACCCAGCCGGAAGCGCTTCGTGAGCTGATCTCTATTCATCCGGACATCGAGGTACGATTATGGCGAAGCAGGGGAGTATCTTTTCACCCAAAAGCATATTTATTTGAAAATACAACAAGCGGCTATTTTATTGTCGGTTCCTCCAACTTGTCGAAATCGGCGTTGACAGAAGGGATCGAATGGAATATCGGGTTGGACAAAAGCGTCGATGAAAACGTATTTGCAGAGTCAATGGAAGAGTTTTTGAAGCTGTTTTACGCTGATGAAACAGTACAAGTGAACGAAGAGACGTTAAAGGACTATGAAAAGCAGTATCATGACTATCACCAACGGCATCCGAATCTCGCGCGAACGTGGGCGGAAGCGGAAGAAGTTGAATTAATGCTTCCATTGGATAAAGCGGAGACGGAAATCAATGAACGTGATCATGACGTAATTTACGATCCAGCAACGGTTACATACGAAACGATTCGACCGCGCTTTGCCCAAGTGGAAGCGCTCGAACGGCTGGAAGCGGCTTACGAAGAAGGCTACGACAAGGCGATGGTTGTCATGGCGACAGGACTTGGGAAAACGTATTTAGCCGCATTTTTTGCCCGCAATTTTCAAAAAGCGCTGTTTATCGCACATCGTGAAGAAATTCTTCGTCAGGCGAAAAAATCGTTTCAGCGCGTCATGCCTAACAAAACGTTTGGCATTTATGACGGAAACGTGAAAGAAAAAGAAGCTGATATAATCTTTGCTTCGATTTTTACGTTAAGCATGAAAAAACATTTAGAAGCATTCGCCAAAGATGCCTTTGACTTGATTGTGATTGACGAATTTCATCATGCTGCCGCTCGTTCGTATCAGCGAGTACTGAATTATTTTCAGCCAAAATTTTTACTTGGGATTACGGCAACGCCAGATCGCAACGATAATAAAGATGTATATGCCATTTGCGATGGCAACGTGGCGTACAAAATTGATTTTATCGAAGCGGTGCAGCGGGGATGGCTTGCTCCTTTCCGCTATTACGGTGTTTACGACGATACGGATTATTCCAAGATCAAATGGCTTGGCAACCGCTATGATGAAACAGAACTGCTTCAAGTGCAGCTAAGAGAAGAAATGGCGGACAAGATTTTAAAAGCATGGGAGAAATATAAGAAAACAAGAACGCTTGTATTTTGTTCATCGATCAAACAAGCCGACTTTTTATCCGAATATTTTCGAAAACGAAATTATCGAACGGTCAGCCTTCACTCCCAGCAGACAGACATTCCGCGCGATCAAGCTATCGCGATGCTGGAAAAAGGGGAATTAGATGCTATTTTCACGGTGGACTTATTTAATGAAGGCGTTGATATTCCATCAGTGGATACATTGCTGTTTGTCCGGCCGACAGAATCGCTTACCGTGTTTACCCAGCAAGTGGGCCGCGGACTTCGGTTGTATGAAGGAAAGGATTATTGCGTCATTATCGATTTAATCGGAAACTATCGCAATGCAGACGTGAAATTAGCGTTGTTTGATACGGAACGTGGGGAAGGTAAAAAGAAAAAAGCGTCACTGATCCCAACTGTTCCAGAAAATTGTTCGATTCACCTCGATGTACGAGTAATTAATCTATTAGAGGAAATGCGGAAAAAACGCCAGCCGCGTCGTGAGAAACTATTATTTGACTATCAACAACTAAAACAGGAACTCGGTTATCGCCCGACATACTTGCAGCTTCATCTCTATGGAAGAAGTGAGGCGTCTGAATATAAATCAGAGTTTAAATCGTATATCGGGTTTCTTTATTGGGCTGGGGAGCTGTCAGAACGAGAGAAAGAAATTTTCTCAAAGTATGAATCATGGTTAGTGGAAGTAGAACGCACTCCGATGACAAAAAGCTACAAAATGGTTGTTTTACAGGCGATGCTTCAACGGGGTTCTTCACGATGGCATTTGCCGATTACGCCGCAAGAGGCAGCACCATTTTTCCATCGCTATCTAACCGAGAAAGAATACCGGAAGCGCATTGATTTTTCAGACAAGGAAACAAAACGGCTATGGGTTTACGATGAAGAAAAAGTAAGCAAACTTATCGCTAGAATGCCGATGACGAAATGGAGCGGGAGTTCAAACGGACTTCTTTCCTTTGACAACAATGTGTTTTCTTTAACATTTTCCATCGGACCGGAAGACGAAGAGATTTTATACCAATGGACGAAGGAGATTTGTGAGTACAGGTTGCATGTGTATTTTGAGAGAAAGAATAAATAATTGTTTATGAGAACAGAAGCTAATACACGCTTCTGTTTTTATTTATACCGACACGATTCGACAACATTTTTCTTATGTTTTCGATACGATAATTTTAGGCATTTTTTACTATATGTGGAGGGATTCGATGAAGCCAGGAGCAAAGAAGTTACTAGAATACTTACAGGAAAATAAAGAATTAGATTTTAAAGATGCTAAAAATATAGGAAGTTTTTGGACTGATAAAACCATTAAGCGCTTTGTGGAAGAATACAATGATATTTTTGTTGTTGAAAACCAAAAAGTAAGACTTAAGAAGGGGGAAAACTTACAGTCTTATAAGACTCATATAGATGTGAATGAATATGTTCAAATGCGTTCAACGATTCTTTCAGAATTAGAGAAATTTCTCGTTGGTCCATTTGAAGAAAATGAAACTCTCGGTCGTAGAAAAGCACCAATGGCCCTTTATCTAACTGGGAAGCTTGTTCCATTCGGTTCCACTTTTGATGTTATTAATGAAGAAGAAAATCATATTGAAACAAAACAATTATTAGAAGATGAAGCGATGGATGAAATGCTTATTCATCGCCATGTATTTCGTCCATCTGCGATGGGATTTAGTTTTAAAATGAAATCCCTTTCGAGTATAAAAATTCACATTAGTTGGGGAATGTACGATGATGAAGAACATAAACGGACGCAACTACAAGAAGAATGGTGTTTTGTTCCTGAAAATAAAACATATGTGGCTAAAAATGAGCCTGCTCGAGTACGTTGTAAAATTAAATATCATGACGGTTTATATCATATTAGTTTATTTTTGATTAACAGCTATAAACGGGATTCATATCCAAAACAAAGTGAAATTATGTTTCAAACAAAAATGATTGTGGAGGTTCCTAAGGAACATATAGCTGTTTTTTCTTCCAAAGCTGATATAAATCATTACGAAGATGAGCTATTATACGGACGGCATTTTCATGAGTATGCAGTTGGTCATGGGGTTGGCGTAGATTGGAAAGAAACGGATCAGTACGTCATTATTGAGAGCAAATGGCTTCCTTTTTATGAATTGCCTGTTGTAGAGCATCGTACTTTCTCTCATGCTCGATTTTTTATGAAAGAGTTAAGTGAAATGGATTCGGAAAGTTTACATACAACATTATCTATTATTCCTGAGCAATATGAAAAATGGCTATGTGAACAAAAAGGTCATATTCCATCTTTGCCGGAACATTTACAAGATATAGCGAGAAATAATGTTAACAAGATTGAAAAAATAATTAAAAGAATTCGAGAAGGTATTTGTTTAATTATAAGCAATCCTTCTGTAAAAGAAGCATTCCAATTTGCAAATAAAGTTATGATGATTCAGCAAGCTCAATCGAAGGTTGCTTTGCATTATCGTACTTTTCAAGAGAGAATAGAACCAAAATATACATCGGAATGGCGTTTATTCCAAATAGCATTTTTATTAATGAATATCGCTGGTATTGTTGATAGACATCACGAAGATAGAGATGTTGTAGATTTAATCTGGTTTCCGACAGGTGGGGGGAAAACAGAGGCGTATCTAGGATTAGCTGCATTTACCATGGGATATCGTCGGCTTATTGGGGAGTGGGATAATCCGGAAACATATGCAGGTGTTACTGTATTTATGCGTTATACATTGCGGTTGCTAACAACACAGCAATTTCAAAGAGCTGCAGCTATGATTTGCGCTGCTGAGTTGATTCGTCAGGAAAATCCTGAAAAATATGGAATTGAACCATTTCGTATAGGACTTTGGATAGGACAATCTTCTTCACCTAATACATATGAAGATGCAATACTAAAAATGGAGCAAATTAGGGAAGGAAACGAAGTACTAGAAGGAAATCCGATGCAGTTAACTCACTGTCCTTGGTGCGGAACAGAACTTAATGCGGAGTATTACATCATTGAGCGGCATAAGCAATTAATTCGTTGTCATTATTATGATTGTCCTTTTTCATCTGAAAAGGGAATTCCTGCTTTAACGATTGATGAGGCTATTTATCAATATGTTCCTACGATTCTTATAGGAACTGTTGATAAAATGGCGCAGATTGCTTGGAAAAAAGATATGTATGAGTTATTTGGTCGTAAAACTCATTATGATTTAGAAAAGGGGTTTATTTTTTCTGAAACGAATAAAAAAGGATATAAGAAAATTAATTATTTAAAGCCTCCTGAATTGATTATTCAAGATGAACTGCATTTAATCTCTGGTCCATTAGGATCTTTGACGGGTCTATACGAATTAGCTGTAGATTATTTATGTCAATATGATGGAGCAGGTCCTAAAATTGTCGCATCTACGGCCACTATTAGAGGAGCTGATGAACAGATTCGTCGTCTCTACGGCCGTGAGGCTAGTCAATTTCCTTTACCAGTCCTAAAAGCAACAGATAATTTTGTATCGTATGAAGTTCAAACACAACAAAAGCCAGGAAGGTTATATGTAGGAATTTGTGCACCGGGTGTCAGTGGAAAAATTCATTCTGTCCATGTTTATTCAGCATTGTTGACAATAAGTGAAAAATTAAAAGGACCTGTAATTGATCCGTATTGGACAATTTTAGGGTATTTTAATACGATAAAAGAATTAGCAGGAACAACAATGCTTTTTAAAGATGAAATCCCAGTTCGTTTAAAATTACTTAATGAGAATTCCGAGCAAAAGGAATTAGTTATTGAGGAAATGACAAGTCGAAGAAAAGCAAGGGAAATTCCTCATTTGCTGGCTCAAATGGAAAAAACGTATGCAGAAAATGGAGCGCTTAACGCTGTATTAGCTACAAATATGATTTCGGTAGGAGTGGATGTCAATCGTCTTGGAATTATGGTAGTGCATGGTCAACCAAAAACAACATCAGAATATATTCAAGCAACTAGCCGTGTTGGAAGAACATATCCAGGTCTTGTTTTAACCTTATTCAACTCTTTACGTCCACGGGATTTATCACACTATGAAAGATTTAAATCTTACAACAGTTCAATTTACCGTTTTGTTGAACCTACAAGTGTGACACCATTTGCTCGAGGGAGTATTCAACGTGGATTAACCGGTTTGGTAGTAGGATCAATACGGCAAGGAATCATAGAGATTAGCAAAGAGCAAAGCGCAAAACGTTTTGTGATAAACGAAGATGTTGAAGAGATTAAGAAATTTTTGATTGAGAGAGCCGTAAAGACAGGAGAAATATCTGAGCAAGAATTTGAACAACATATTGAAAGTGTTTTAGATTGGTGGCTTGGAATGACAAATAAATATGATTCACTTGCCTATCGATCTTCAAAATATAATCATATGCCTTATTTATTGAAACCATTTGGTGATAGCAATGCATTGAAAGACGCAAGACCTGCGATGCATTCTCTCAGAAGTGTGGAAGCAGAGATTGAAGTAAAAGCGTGGAAAGGATAAAGTCAAAAGAAATAATTATTTGAGGTGTAGAATTATGGAAAGACAATTCGGGCAGTTGAGGCCAAGCCAGCTTTTGTTTTATCATGGACCAGGCGCCATTGTGGATATGTTGAGTGGCAGTGTTATGATTATGGCTGCAGATTTATGGGATTTTCGTTCCAAAAATGTAATAGAAGATGAGCGTGTAAGGAGTTCATTAGGAGTTCCTTATTTGAGATTGCTCAATGAAGATCAAGAAAAGATAAGTGTAACTGCGCGGCCGTTTCCAAAATGGAAAGTATGTCCAAGATGTGGAATGATGACAGAATGGGATACAAGAGAGTGTTATTACTGTGGAAAAGAAAATGTAAAAATAGAGTTATTTCCTAGTCGCTTTGTCATAGCGTGTAAACATGGTCATATTCGAGATTTTCCATGGATTGAATGGCTTCATGAAGGCGAAGAAGAATGTAAAAAACCGATATTAAAAATGACTTATCGAGGTATGGCTGGATCCCTTTCAGATATGTATGTTCAATGTGTGAAATGTAGAAAACAAAAATCATTGGCAAATATTATGAAATTTACGATGGATTGTACAGGAGAACGTCCATGGATAGGGGATGAAGAACAAGATAAAGAGCAATGCAAAGAACAAATGGAGACAGTTTTACGTGGGGCTTCGAAGTTATATACTCCCATCGTATTTAGTACATTAAGTATTCCTTTAAGTGATGGGAGAGAAGACAACTTAATCGAAAAAGTAAACAGAGAGAAACATAACTTACTGAAGATAAAGGATAGATCATATGAGCAATTTAAACAAATTGCCTTAATATTGTTAGATATTACAGAAAATGAACTTCCTGCTGTTGAGCAAATTTTAAATGGTGAGTATGAGCAATCAGTATCATATGAAACCATTCGTAAGCAAGAATGGAATACAATAATTAAGAAAAATGTTGATTACTTAGAAGAGACAGGTTTTAAATCTGTTGAAGTAGAGATTCACGAACAAATGAAACCATATTTTTCATCCATTGTAAAAATAGAATCATTACCTGAAATTCAAGTATTGAGAGGATTTACACGCCTTCATTACCTAGATCCATTCGATGCTACGGAGATTCCTTTTTGCTCCATCATGAAGAATAGCCGGTCAACCGATTGGTTGCCAGCGGTAAAAAATTTAGGAGAGGGTATATTTTTTCAATTCAATATCCAGAAACTATTAGAATGGGAAAATAAGGAGAATGTGAAACAAGAATTATCTCGTATTTTTGAGCGCTATAATAAACGTCGGGAACAACTGGGGAATTCATCTATTTATTTAAAAGCCCGCCATATATTGATTCATACGTTTAGTCATGCGATGATTCAAGAATTTGCAAGGTTCTCTGGATATGCTACTACATCTCTGCGAGAGAGATTGTATTGTAGCGACGATATGTATGGTGTGTTAATTTATACAGCATCGTCTGATTCAGAGGGAGGATTAGGTGGGCTAATTGAATTATCTAAGCCAGAGAAGTTATATCCAATCTTTGTACGCGCGCTTGAGAAAATGGAGTATTGTTCGTCTGATCCTCACTGCTCCGATGCAAGATTTGAAATGCAATCTACCGTTAACGGGGCAGCTTGCCATGCTTGTGGATTTGTTTCTGAAACATCATGTGAGTGGGGGAATCAGCTTCTTGATCGACGAACTTTAATTCCCTTAAATGAAGGAGAAAGTCTTGCGTTTTTCCAATTGTAAGAAAAAAGAGCAAACTCTATTATGGGTTTGCTCCTTTTAATGCTGGACATTTTTTTAAATGTTTGAGGGCTTTGTTTTCAATTTGACGTATACGTTCACGGGAAACACCGAATAATTCCCCGATTTCTTGCAATGTCATTTCTTCACCTGTCATAAAGCCAAAACGATACAAAATTATTTTCCAATCTCTCGGGTTTTTTATGATATTACGTAAATAATCAATAGCGCTCTCAGCCAATACGCGGTTTTCTATTTCTTCCTCATAACGCTCTTCTGATAAAAGCCAGTCGCATTCCTCAGGTTCTTCAATATAAGAATAATCAATAAAAACCTGCCTTTTTAAGCTGGTGTCTTCATAAAAAGGATGGTTAAAATAACAATATATGCGTGCACGTGCCACATCTCCAACATTGTCATCATATAGAGAATAAAGTTCTTCAAAACTGATATAATTTGTTTTGAAAAGTATATAGTCGCTATCCAAGATGTTAATATTAGTTTTCTCATTTGTTATTAGTTGTTTTTCGAAGATTTGATCATTTTTCATAAGTGTTTCAATCCGATGAGTAGGAATACGAATCAAGGACAAATTGTCTGATTTATAGCGTTGTAAACGAGCAAATAAATGTCTGCGAAAATAATGATAAAAACTACCGCCCAATTCGGGATTGTATTTTTCGTATGCCTTATGTAATGCGAAATAGGCTTCTTGATAAAGATCCTCCATTGGAACTGTTTCACATGAAAATTTTTTTGCATATTGGTAAATTGTAAATGAATAATAGTCCCATGCTAAAGAAAGAAAAGTTTCTTTCGGCAATTGTTTAAATTGTTCGTTGGTCAAGCGTCGCTTTGTTTTAGTGGATGCTAACGCTTTTATTTTCCATTGTTGTCTAAGAGTAGGTATTGATTTTGATTTGAGGTTATTTTTTATATTATTTTCTAATTCCATATATTGTTTTTTCCACAGTTTAGGGTTGAACCGCCAATACCCCACCTTTCCTTTAATAGGCTCAAAAAATGGATAGGAAGATAAAGTATTTCGAATACTGCTCTCTGCGTATGTAGTATCTTCTTGAATGTCGCGTACGATTTCGCGAATATGTAATCCTGATGGATGCAGCATTAGAAGTTCAGCTAAATGTTGCATTAGTGATTTGGTGCCTAGCTTTTTCATTTCTGATAGCTTAGCTAAGTCTTCATATTTCATTTGCTCTGTATGTGCTTTTTCATCAAATACACCTAATTCCAAGTATAAATGATCGTCTTTTAGAAAAAATTCTAGCTTTTGTCCAGGCTCTAAATCGTAATCGATCATAAAATTACTAAGATGTTCACCATATAACACATTGTTCTTTTCATCATAATGAATAATCATAGGTGTTATTTTTTCACCATCTAAGAAATTTACTTTTAAATAACCATTTTGAATCCAATCTTTGAAATAATGTGCAGCTAAAGTTTCTTGAATTCGATCATAATAGCGAAGGGTATAGCTCAACTTTTGTCTTTTCACTAGCGGCGTTGTTTCATGAGATGTTTGATCCTTTTGTTTTAGCGAAGTAGTCTGGTTATTTATGTTATAGTCTAGTTCATTAACCTTTAAATCAATGATATCCAAATTAGTGCTTCCATATAATCGCTGTTTTGGTATGATTTTCGGTAATTCTTTGGATGCTGAATATATGAGAGAATCGTCATTTACTAAAAAAAGATTGTTTTGCAATAGTGGAACTATTTGTTTAATTGCTTCGAAATACGGAAAAAACAACGGTTGATGTGGTTGCAAGTTAAATATTCGTTTAATGATATACCGTATTTTAACAGCTTCCTTACTATCCATTACAAATTGTTTAATGATAGGAATTTTCATCGCAACTTTTTCTTTAATATAGTCGGTTACTTGAACAGAAAGAAATGCCTCGCTATAGTTTTTTTCAACTTGAGAAACGATTTGTTTGCGATTAACTTGAAAACGAGGATCAATTTTTGGAAAAAAGTATGCATTAGGATCATCGATTGAATATTTAGATAAAACATTTCTGTATATATCGGAAATTGGGATTTTGTCAATATTGTTTTTTACCATATAATAGTAGACTAAATCATTCAGCAAATTCCATTCGCTCAGAACTAAGTATATAATTCCGTCATCAGATGAAATTGTATCAAATCGGGGATCTAAATAGATTTCACTCATTGTTAAATTCATTACTCTACTATTATATTGATATGGATAAGGGTTAATTTGCATATTATAATAGAGACGGTCTAGCTCTTTGCAATAAACTTCTTTACGTGAAAAATGATCTTCTTCACTTGCTTTTTCATAATAAAATTGAGCTTCAAGAGCAAGTTTTACAAGATTTTGAGCTTCTTCAAGCGGAAGTCCTCTTCCATTTCCCCAATGTGTACGAACAAAATCAATAATAAGGTCACGGTGAAGGGGAGATCCAAGCGCACGGAATGCTCTATTAATTATGGATATATTGCTGTAAATAGGACCATTTTTCATTCCCAATTCCCCCTAGTACAAGAAAAAATGTAAAACTGTTATATCCTTTTTGTTTTTTTAGATTATTATACCAGAAGCAAAAGTTTATTATTAATCAGGTATTTTTAAACAATAAAGCAGACAGCAGAGAAAATTCTATTTAAACCAGAAGAGTGATATGATGCTACATATTGTAGATGCTATGCGTAGTATTTGCAAACAAAGAAACCGTCCTAAAAAATGTTGGTACGTAGTTATAAGTAAAATTTAAAGGGCAGTCCTTCAATGACACACGCATATAGTGTCATTGAGGTGATACACCATGAGTAAGTCATCTTCTCCGTTGAAACTAGGTAAGGAAACATATGGAACGATGAAAATAGAAGAAGTATTTCTGAAAGCGTTGGAATTGTATTTTGGAAGAGATAAAAATTGAAGTGTTGAGCAGTAATGAAATAGAAGCTGGTATGTCAACACTAAACTAGACAATTTTTTTGAGGTGTTTCTCTTTGTACTCCACCGGGCTTAAATACCCAAGTGTTCCATGTATTCTAATATGATTAAACCAATGAACATAATCATCTAATTCCAGTTTCAATTGGTCTAAATTTTCGAAATATCTACCCTTAACAAATTCTGTTTTGATAATTTTAAAGGTTGCTTCAGCTACTGCGTTGTCATAGGGGTAGCCCTTCATGCTTAACGACCGATTAATCTGAAAAGTATCTAGAGCTTCATCAATTGTCTTGTTCTTGAATTCATTGCCTCTGTCTGTGTGGAATAATTGAATTTGCCGTAAATCTGCTTTCACGGTCGATAAAGCTTGGTAGACTAGCTGGGCATTTTTGTTTGGGCCTGCACTATGACCAATAATTTCTCGATTATAAAGATCGACAAATAAACAAGATGTAATGCCAGCTTTTTTCTACTCTAACGTATGTTAAGTCACTAACCACAACTGTTCATTTTTTTGTTGATCAAATTCTCGTTTTAACACATTTTCAACTTTTGATTCATTGCATTTATCTACATGAGGTTTAAACTGGGCAACCGTATAATTTGATACTAGCCCGTTTTCTTTCATGATTCTGCCAATTCTTCGTCTTGAGGCAATCATACCAAGCTTCTCTAATTCATGTTTGATTTTACGTGTACCATAGTTTTTTCGGCTTTTCTGGAAAATTTCCAGAATGGTGGCTGTCAGTTTATCTTCTGCATTACTTTTTCTTTTGCTTCGTAATAATAGGTGCTTCTTGGAAGTTGTAGGACATCGCACATTGCTGATATCGAGTATTTGTGTCTGTTATTCTTGATCACATTTACTTTTGTCCTAGTATCAGCGCGGCTTGCTTTAAACTATCATTCTCTATCAATAAACGCTTGTTTTCTTTTCGAAGCTGGATCAATTCATTTTCTTCTGGAGAACGATTGTCCTTTTCCTTAAATGAACCGGATGTTTTGCTTTGTTTGATCCATTTGTCCAAGGCTGAAGGCGTTAAATCATATTCACGAATAATATCTTTTCTTCGTTTCCCATTTTCATAAAGCTTGACCATTTGAGCCTTGAATTCTACAGTGAATGTTCGTCTTGCTCTCATTTTTAAACTCTCCTTAACTGTGGTAGTGTTGAAGTAGACCACCAAAACAGTGGGTTTGCGACGAAACTTGACATGGAGCCTCTGCGGGCATGCTTTCCCAGCCAGGAAGCCAGATGATGTGTTCATCTGTCTCGCCGACAAGGCTAGCATCCCCGCCACTCCACGTAAAGTTTCTAGTACGGATCCTTATGTTTAATAAGCAGTATACCCAAATTTGGTGTTTAGTCTACTTGACCTTAATTTTATTGTCCAGTTAAGTGTAGCCGATTCAAGCCTTCGTTTCTTGTTTGAAGAGAAAGAAGGCTTTTTGTTTTGAATCTTTATTAAATACAATTGTAAGCACTACTAATGTTCTACAGTATTAATGTTATCTGTATGTCCCCTTTCTGTTTTGCTTTTGTTAAAAAAGAAACCAAGTATAAATCCATTTTTATCGACACAATCATTCAAATTTAGAGTTAATTAACTCTAAATTTTGGTAAAATTAAATAAAAAACGGAGAGGAGAAAGATAATGTTATTAAAGAGGGCGATTATTAAGAATTTTAGAAACTTCTCTGATGTCGAGATTTTTTTTAATAAAAAAAGTTTAGTTATTGGAGCCAATGATGTAGGGAAAACAAATTTAATGGATGCTTTACGAATTCTATTAGACAAAAATTTATCAGAGGCTGACTTAGTTCCAAAAGATGAGGATTTTTGTGCGTTTACTGAATGTAATTCATTTGAAATTACTCTTGAGTTTACCGATATTACAGAGGATTGTATATTTTCAAAGCTAGCTGAGTATATCAGTGAAGATACCCGAAGCATGTATTTGTCTTACGAAGCAACAAGGGATGGGGTTGGTGGAAGGAAAGACTATAAAATTAAAGCTGGGTATGACATTGCAAACTTAGAAGAGATACCAGGGAGACATTATCTTAAGGTGTTGAATTTAAGATATGTTGGTGCGACCAGACAAATAGATTCTTTTTTAAGAAATCAAAAAACTAAACTGTTGGAAATGCTCATGAGTAGCAGAAGCTCTGAGGAAGAACAGAGAGATGATTCGCAATGGCTACGTGTAAATGAATTACGTAATCAAATTCAAAACGAATTAGATAGTCTTTCTTACATACAAAATGCTGGTATTAAGATTAACGAGGAACTAAAACAACTTGCAGAGCATCATAATTTACAAGAGATAAAATTAGGAGTTGATGTTCCAAATGAGGGAGAACTCTTTAGACGATTGAAACTTTTATCTTTTGTAAATGATACTGCTATTCAAGTTGGAGGAGATGGAAGAAAGAACCAAGCATTTATTGCTTTATGGGCTGCAATGAATAAAATTCAAAAACAAGACGGTCAGCCTGATGAAGTTTCTATTCTTTGTATTGAAGAACCTGAATCGAATCTCCATCCTCATCAACAGAGAAAGCTGTCAGAGTATCTGGTTCATAAGTTTGATTCTCAAGTCATACTTACTTCTCATTCGCCTTTTATTGCAACTGATTTTATGCCTGATTCGATTATTCGTCTGTATTCTCAGGCAGATAAATCAACTATTGTGGCAAGTAAAGGAGCGTCTTCACAAATTGCAGCGAGGATAGATGATTTAGAATTCCGTCTTAATGTCATTTCGACGGAAGTATACTTTAGTGATTGCGTGTTGTTAGTCGAAGGTTCTTCAGAAGTTATCTTTTATAAAGCGCTTGCTGAACAGATAGGTGTAGATTTAGATAAGTTGAATATTAGTATCTTGTCCGTTGAAGGTGTTGGTTTTGAGCGCTATATTCGTTTGTTCCATGAACTTGGAATTCCATATGTAATTCGTACAGATAATGATTATTTTAAAATTCCAAGAAAAGAGGCATACAGACTTGCTGGTGTACAAAGATGTATTGAAGCAGTTAAGGTCATTGATGAAATAAATGGTTCTCATAGAACTGAAATTGTAGACAAGATATGTTCAGTTACAGAAGGAAAGCTAACAGGACTTCCTGAGCCATGTAATGACCATAGAAAAGAAGTGTATGAATTAGTAAGCCAGGACCTCAAGGAATTCAATGTATTTCTAGCCGAGATAGGTTTAGAAGAGGATTTGTTATTTCAGTCCAATACAGTTAAGAAACATATTTACCAATACTTTAATTTATCTGAAAAAGAGCATACAGACGAAGATGTCCTTGAAGAAATGAAGGATAAAAAGTCAACTTTTATGTACCACTTTGTAAAGCAACACAGGGAATGTTTAAGTGAACTTAGAAATTGTTCAATTGCTGAGCCTTTGTTGCAGTGTGAAAGAATTATAGGAGGGTTGCGAAGTGGTCAACCAGCTTAATGCGGAGGAACATGCTCCTACTAGAAGACTCTTCAATCCTACAGATGAACAAAGGGCAATTTTAAACCATGAGGGAAATTGTGTAATTGCGGCAGGACCTGGTAGTGGAAAAACTACCATACTGTCGCATAAGATTACGCAAGTTCTTGAGGAAGCCAGAATGTATCAAGGTGTTGCTGCAATATCTTTTACAAACAAAGCAAGTAACGAATTGGCTAGTAAGATACATAAACTTTGTAAAGATACCAAACACTCTTTCTTTGGAACAATGGATTCCTTTTATATATCTAATTTTATTATTCCCTTTGGAAAGCGGTACTTTGGAGTTCCGACTGACCCTCTTATCATTACAAAAATACCTGAAACAAACGAAACAAAGCGTGAAGTTGCCCAAATAAAAGCCATTTCTCAAGCTATTACATCCATTATCAGACGATATGAACATGTATCCCTAGAAGAATTAAGTAAACAAGGAATACAACCCATTTTAAAATTACAAGAAAGCCACTTGAGTTTCTTGCAAGAGAAATATCAATCTGGTTTTCTTGATTTACGTCTTGTTTCTGGGATAGCTAATCTTATCTTTCTTAGCTCTGCTGTATGCCAAAGATATATACGTTCTCGTTATACCCATTTAATGATTGATGAATTCCAAGATTCTGGATATGAACAGTATCAATTATTTAAACGTATAGCTGAAGCAGGGGTGATATGCTGGGCTGTAGGAGACCCAAACCAATTTTTGTATCGATTTTTAAAAAGGGACCCAATATACTTAACAAGTCTGTTTGACCATCCTGACTTTACAACTTTTCAGATGACTGTCAATCATCGTTCCCATCCATCAATTAATTACTACTCACAAAAATTGTTGGGATACGAACCTGAACCTCCTGAAGAAAACAGGGTCTTTTATCACTTTGTAGAAGGTAATGAAGTAGATATTGGAAGATGGTTTAATGATAATGTTGAGCTGATTAAACAAACCTTTGGTGTAGAGGACAACTTTGAAATAGGTATAGTTGCAAGAAAGGATATCACTTTAGAATTATTTGCACAGGGGCTTAATATTCCTTATAAATTTTATCAAAAGACACCTTTAGATGAGGACCAAACCCCAACAGGAAGGACTCTATACCATTTACTATGCATGTCCTTCGACAACAGGCAATCTGTCACTGCTTTTGTAGAAGACAAATTTGGAACTGATTTCCTAAGAAATTTTGGGTTTATAAGACAGTTAAAGAAACTGATTCAGGATTTTAAAGGTTTAGTTAAGGCTTATCAAGAAGATGAACATCAGGATATAGAAAAAATTGAGGGTCTTTTCATAGAAATTTCGGAGTACCTGCATCCTAATGTGAGCAGCTTGGACCAAACCATACATAATTTGCAGGAGATACTATCCAATCCTAGAAATTTGGACAACTTTATTCCAGCAAAAAAAGATGAAATTCAGTTGATGAACATTCATAAATCTAAGGGATTAGAATTTGATTTTGTACTGCATCTAGATTTATATCAAACAATTATTCCATCTGCTGGTTGGGTAATTGATGGAAAAGAAGAAGACTTAATTGATTCCCTAAATTTACACTATGTTGCAGTTACTCGTGCAAAAAAAGGGATTATTCTTATAAGTAGTTCTCATAGATTTCAACAAAAGACGGGTAAATTTTTTACAGCTGATGTTTCGGAGTTTATAAAAGCAGAGCAAATTGAAACATGGAAATATAATGGTTAAAATCACACCGAACAACAAAGAGTAGCTATTTCATTTACCGAAATAGTTAACTATTTAGCCCCTAAATGAACTTGGACAATAAGAGTAAAAAATAATATACTGTTTAATGTACCAAGGAGGCTAAACAACATGACACGAACCAAACACTCCAAGGAGTTTAAATTACAAGTCATCAAAGAG
>NZ_JBVVUU010000020.1:0-52082 GCF_056032925.1 Aeribacillus sp. JST-2 | reverse complement strand
AACCCCGGTACGCTCAACCCTTTGTGGGAGGGGCGCGCCCCTCCCACAAAGGCAACCACCCAAGATATGCGATTGTCAAGGAGCGTATCGGACTGGAAATTCGATAAAAAAACTTTCTGAAACTTAGTATACGAGGAGGGCTCCAGCATGAAGTTGATAATGGCTGTTGTTCAAGATCAGGATAGCAACCGGCTTTTAAAAGCGCTGACCGAGCATCATTTTCGCGTCACAAAACTGGCAAGTACGGGAGGATTTTTAAAATCCGGCAATACGACTTTTATCATTGGAACAGAAGACGTTCGTGTAAGAAAAGCGCTTGATATTATTAAGGACAATTGTCAGTCCCGAAAACAACTTTCTGCGCCAGTTTCACCGATGGGTGGAAATACCGATTCCTATGTTCCTTACCCGATCGAAATAGAAGTTGGCGGGGCGACCGTTTTCGTACTTCCAGTAGAAGAATTTCATCAATTTTAGGGTGGGGACCGATGAAGATAAACGAGGATCTTAGAACAGTGATGCCGAAACGGACTATGGAACCCAATGGGCAACAGGGCGGTTCAAAGCTGTTTTCCCAAATTGTTCAAAAACATGAGGAAAAACTAGCAGGGGAACAATGGCAAAAGCTATTAAAGGATTTGGATGAGGCCGGAGAACGTTTAAGTAAATCAAAAAATATTCATGATTTAACAAGGTTTAAAAGGCTGGTAAAACGCCTGATTCATGAAACAGTTGAACATGGAATGAATCTGAAAGAGTCGCAAAGCTGGGATTTTTATGGGAACCGCCGCAATTTAAAAATTATAGAAAAAATTGATCAAAAGCTTGTTGAACTGACAGAAGATATTCTAAATAAAGAAATGGATGCGGTGGATATTTTGGGGAAAATTGGGGAAATCAAAGGGCTTATCGTGAATCTGTATATGTAAGCGAGTGATAAGCAATGAAAACATGGGATGAACTTGAAAAACAGCAGCCAAGAGTGTTTAAAATACTGCGAAACTCTTTTCAAAAAAAAAGATTGGCTCATGCTTATTTATTTGAAGGAAAACAAGGAGTAGGAAAAAAAGAAACGGCTATTTTAACGGCTAAAAGCTTTTTCTGTCAAAATGTCAAGAACGGCTATTTACCTTGTGATCAATGTATAAACTGCAAAAGAATTGAAAGCGGCAATCATCCAGATCTTCATTTCATCGAACCTGACGGCCTTTCCATAAAAAAAAGCCAAATTGAAGCGCTGCAACAGGAGTTTGCCAAAACAGGTGTTGAATCCAATCAAAAGCTGTACATTATTTCTCATTGTGATCAGATGACCGTTCATGCAGCCAATAGCTTGCTTAAATTTTTAGAAGAACCGGCGAAAGGGACAATGGCTGTTCTTCTGACAGATCAAGTTCACCGCTTGTTATCAACCATTCTTTCGAGATGCCAAGTGCTAACTTTTCAGCCGCTTTCTCCAAAAATTATTCAACAAGAATTGGAAAAAGAAGGAATACCCAGTCATATAGCTGCCCTCGCAAGTCAAGTGACAAATCACTTGGAAAAGGCGATTTTGTTAAGTCGCGACGATTGGTTTGCGGAAGCAAGAAATAAAGTGATAAAATTATATGAAATTATACATTCCCGTCCAAACAATGCACTGCTTTTTATCCATAATCAATGGATGCCTTTTTTTCAAGAAAAAGAGCAGATGGAGACGGGATTGGACTTTCTCCTTTTTTTATACCGTGATTTGCATTTCGTTCAAATCGGAAATGAAGAGGAATGTATTTATTCAGATATAGTGCCGATGTTAAAGCGGCAAGCGATAAAGTTTGGCCAAGGAAGCGTTTTAAACCATATTGTCTCCATTTTGGAAGCTAAAAAGCGTTTAAACGCCAATGTAAATTCTCAGCTTCTTATGGAGCATTTGGTGTTAACGTTGCAGGAGGGATAAGCTTGTATGATGTAGTTGGAGTTCGTTTTAAAAAAGCTGGAAAAATTTATTATTTTGATCCAAACGGATTTGATATACATGTTGATGATTTTGTCATTGTGGAAACGATACGCGGCATTGAATATGGAAAAGTGGTAGTCAGCAAAAAACAAGTAGGAGAACATGATATTGTTCTACCGTTAAAAAAAGTCATTCGCAAGGCGGATGAAAAAGATCGGCTCGTTGTGGAAGCAAACAATAAAGCTGCGGCAGAGGCAATGGAAATCTGTTTGAATAAGATCGAAGAACACGGCTTGGAAATGAAACTTGTCGATGTAGAGTATACGTTTGACCGCAATAAAATAATCTTTTACTTTACAGCAGATGGCCGTGTAGACTTTCGGGAGCTTGTCAAAGATTTAGCCTCCATTTTTAAAACAAGAATTGAACTCCGACAAATCGGTGTCAGAGATGAGGCGAAAATGCTTGGCGGAATCGGACCATGCGGACGAATGCTCTGTTGTTCCACGTTTTTAGGGGATTTTGAACCTGTGTCCATTAAGATGGCAAAAGATCAAAATTTATCGTTGAATCCTACAAAAATATCCGGTTTATGCGGACGGTTAATGTGCTGTTTAAAATATGAAAATGATGAATATGAAACAGCGAAAGAACAACTTCCGGATATTGGAGAGATGATTGAAACGCCAAGCGGCCAAGGAAAGGTTGTCGGGCTCAATATTTTGGAACGTGTTTTGCAAGTTGAGCTGATTAATCGGGAGCGTGTTGTCGAATATACGTGGGAAGAATTGAAGGATGATCCTGTTTCGATCGAGTCCACAGATTAGAGGTGGAAAAAATTGTGAATAAAAAAGAAATATTTGATGCAGTAACACTTTTGGAAGAACAAATTGGTGATTTATATCGGCAATTAGGAGAATTAAAACAACATATAGGTGAACTAATTGAAGAAAATCAACATTTAAAAATGGAAAATGACCATTTGCGTAAAAGAATTTCCACAATAAACAGGGAAAAAAAAAGAGAGAAAGATGAGGTTTCCCAAGAAAAAGGAGAAAAGCAATATTTGGATATTGGGGAAGGATATGATAATTTAGCAAGAATTTATCAAGAAGGATTTCACATTTGCAATCTCCATTACGGCAGCGTCAGAAAAGACGGCGACTGTTTGTTTTGTCTGTCGTTTTTAAATAAAAAGTATTGAAGCTTCCTTGTTTCAGGAGGCTTTTCTTATGAAAATGAATTCAGCTGAGTTGGCCTAGAAAGGAATTTACTAATGGTGCACTTAAAAGAAAATGAACGACTAGATTATTTGCTGGCAGAAGATTTACGTATTATTCAAAGTCCCAGCGTATTCGCATTTTCTCTTGATGCGGTTCTTTTGGCAAAGTTTGTATATGTACCAATTCAAAAAGGACGCATCATCGATCTTTGTACAGGAAATGGCGTGATCCCGCTCCTTTTAAGCACAAGAACAAAAGCAAGGATAGCAGGGGTGGAAATACAAGAGAAGCTGTATGATATGGCTGTCAGATCCGTTCAATATAACCGGCTGGAACAGCAAATTGAGATTATCCATGGTGATATAAAAGAGATGTCGGCGAAGCTTGGATATGGAACATTTGACGTGGTTACTTGCAATCCTCCGTATTTTAAAACCTCTGGGAAGGAAGAATTAAATCAAAACGAACACTTTGCCATTGCTAGGCACGAAATATTTTGCACATTAGAGGATGCGGTGCAAGTCAGCAGCCAATTGGTGCGTCCGGGAGGGAAAGTTGCTTTTGTCCATCGGCCGGGACGGTTTTTGGAGATAATGGAATTAATGAAAAAATATCGTTTAGAACCGAAGAGAATTCGATTTGTATATCCAAAGCTCGGAAAAGAAGCAAACACATTGTTAGTCGAGGGGATAAAAGATGGGAGTCCCGATTTAAAAATTCTTCCGCCTCTTATCGTTTACAATGATAAAAATGAATATACCGAAGAAGTGCAGCAAATTTTATATGGGTCTAACAAGCAGAAATGAGGATGGATGGTGATCAATCGATGTGGCAGCAAAAAAGCTTCTTGGAAAACGATCGAAAAGGTGCTTTATATTTAGTGCCCACACCTATCGGCAATTTGGAAGATATGACGTTTCGGGCCATCCGTATTTTAAAAGAGTGTGATCAAATTGCTGCGGAGGATACGAGGCAAACGAAAAAGCTTTGCCATTATTATGAAATTGATACTCCCGTCATCAGTTATCACGAACATAATAAAGAAACGAGTGGAAAACAAATATTAAGAAAGCTGCAGGAAGGGAAAACGGTTGCCCTTGTCAGCGATGCCGGCATGCCGACGATTTCAGATCCCGGAAGCGAACTAGTTCGGCTCGTTTTAGAGCATTATTTTCCGGTTATTCCCCTTCCGGGTGCAAATGCTGCGCTAACTGCTCTGATCGCCTCAGGAATCTCGCCACAGCCTTTTTATTTTTTCGGATTTTTAGCCCATAAGAAAAAAGAGAAGAGAAAACAATTGGAACAATTAAAAAATCGAAAAGAAACCATTATTCTTTATGAATCTCCTCATCGGCTTTTGGATACATTGACAGAGATAGCGGAATATTTTGGCGACAGAAAGATTGTTATTTCTAGAGAATTGACAAAAAAGTATGAGGAGTTTATAAGGGGAACGGTTAAGGAATCCATCGATTGGGCCTTAAATAATGAAATTAAAGGTGAATTTTGCTTAATCATAGAAGGGAATAACGATAACATTGAGGGTGGCGATGAACAAAGCTGGTGGAAGGCATGGACAGTGGCGGAGCATATTGAACATTATATCGAGAAAGGATATACATCAAAAGAAGCAATCAAACTTGTGGCCAAAGACCGGAATTTGCCTAAACGCGAAGTCTATCAATCCTATCATTTAAAGTAAAAAAGTCCCTTAGAAAAAGGGACTTTTTTACTTAGAAGACTGAAGATAGTTTTGAATTTCACTCAAAATTTGTTCAGCGCCTTCGCGGCTAAGTACAATTTTGCCTCCTGCAAGCTGGAGGTTGTCATCGGAAACTTCCCCAGTGACTAAGCAAGTCATACTCGGTTTATATTTTTTCAAAATGATGCGATCGTCGTCAACATAAATTTCCAGTGCATCTTTTTCAGCAATTCCCAGCGTGCGGCGCAATTCAATTGGAATAACCACCCGGCCTAATTCGTCAACTTTGCGTACAATACCTGTAGATTTCATAATGTTTTCCTCCCCTTATTATAAAAAATGAAAGAGATTTATCGCCTTTATACTCCTTTTTTCGTCATAATTCGACAAACAGGATTGTCAATTAATAGAATAGCAGTTTTACCAATAAACGTCAATCCTGTTTTTTTAAAAAATTTCAAAATTTGATAGATGTTCCTAACTTGTAAGAATTTATTACTAAAATGCAAAATCATGGTTTGAAGATGATGTATATTTTCTTGATAAAACGGGGTATGATGGTATCATAGAATATGTAAACGATGCGCCATTCGCCGCTCTCGTCTTTTAGACGGGAGCTTTTCTACTAAGGGTAGTTGAACAAAGGAGGGTTTCTTTTGAAAAATAGCAAAAAAACGTTTTATTTAACAACACCAATATACTATCCGAGTGATAAACTACATATCGGCCATGCGTATACGACAGTAGCCGGGGATGCAATGTGCAGATATAAGCGTCTCCGTGGATATGATGTCATGTATTTAACCGGTACGGATGAGCATGGACAAAAAATTCAAAGAAAAGCGGAAGAGAAAGGTGTTTCCCCAAAAGAATATGTCGACAACATTGTAGCAGGAATTAAAGAATTATGGGATAAATTGGATATTTCTTATAACGATTTTATTCGTACAACGGAAGACCGCCATAAAAAGGTCGTTGAAAAAATCTTTGACCGTTTGGTGAAACAGGGAGATATCTATTTGGATGAGTATGAAGGGTGGTATTGTACGCCTTGCGAATCTTTTTTTACGGAAAGACAGCTCGTCAATGGAAACTGTCCTGATTGCGGCCGCCCCGTTGAAAAGGTGAAGGAAGAATCTTACTTCTTCAAAATGAGCAAATATGTGGACAGGCTTCTCAAGTTTTATGAAGAAAATCCCGAATTTATCCAGCCTGAATCAAGAAAAAACGAGATGATTAATAATTTTATCAAGCCAGGTTTGGAGGATTTGGCCGTTTCGCGCACGACATTTGACTGGGGCATTAAAGTTCCCGGGAATCCCAAACATGTCATCTATGTGTGGATCGATGCTTTAACCAATTATATTACGGCTCTCGGATACGGGACGGAAAATGAGGAGAAATTTCAAAAATATTGGCCGGCAGATGTCCATTTAGTTGGAAAAGAAATTATCCGTTTTCATACTATTTACTGGCCGATTATGTTAATGGCTCTAGACTTGCCGCTTCCGAAAAAAGTATTTGGACACGGCTGGCTGTTAATGAAAGACGGTAAAATGTCGAAATCAAAAGGAAATGTAGTCGATCCCGTAACGTTAATTGACCGATATGGTTTGGATGCTTTGCGTTATTATTTGCTTCGCGAAGTACCGTTTGGAGCAGATGGCGTATTTACCCCTGAAGGTTTTGTTGAGCGCATTAATTATGATTTGGCAAATGACTTAGGAAATTTATTAAACCGTACTGTCGCCATGATTGAAAAATATTTTGCGGGAACGGTGACAAAAGATGAAGGAGAAGCAACGCCGTATGATGAAGCTCTTCGGGCATTTCGAATCGAATCTTTGAAAAAATATGAGGAAGCAATGGATAAAATGGAATTTTCCGTCGCGCTATCGGCATTGTGGCAATTTATCAGCCGGACGAACAAATATATCGACGAAACGCAGCCTTGGGTGCTGGCTAAAGATGAATCAAAAAGGAAACAGCTTGCTTCTGTTATGTATCATTTAGCAGAGTCGCTCAGACATATTGCTGTTTTATTGAAACCGTTTTTAACCCAAACGCCTGACAAAATATTTGCACAAATCGGGGTTCGGGACGAGGCTTTGCAAAGTTGGGAATCTTTGAATGATTTTGGTTTATTGAAAGAAGTCCGTGTTCAGAAGGGAGAACCGCTCTTTCCTCGTTTAGATATTGAACAAGAGGTAAAATATATTAAGGGACAAATGACAGGATCTGCGATTTCTAAAGAAGAAGAGAAGCAGGATGCTGATGAAAATGAAATAACGATTGATGATTTTATGAAAGTTGATTTACGGGTCGCTGAAATCATTCATGCGGAACGGGTAGAAAATGCAGATAAGCTTTTAAAACTTCAACTCGATTTAGGTTTTGAAAAACGACAAGTTGTTTCCGGCATTGCGAAGTATTATCGCCCGGACGAATTGATTGGGAAAAAAGTGATTTGTGTAACAAATTTAAAACCTGTAAAACTGCGTGGGGAATTGTCGCAAGGCATGATTTTAGCGGGAGAAAATAACGGAAAATTGTCGCTTGCTACTGTCGATTCCTCTTTGGAGAACGGTTCGAAAGTGAAATAAAACTGTCGAATAAAAGTATTTTAAGGTGTTTCACGTGAAACACCTTTTTCCCTTTTGGAAAATTTTAGAAAAATTGTTGGAAAGGATGTCAAAATATGTTGTTCGATACACATGCTCATTTAAATGCCGTACAGTATGAAGATGATGTAAATGAAGTGATCGAACGGGCACTTCAAGAAGGAGTAACAAATATAGTCGTTGTCGGATTTGACGGCGAAACGATTCCAAGAGCAATAGAACTGGCTGAAAAGCATGATTTTATTTATGCTGCCATTGGTTGGCATCCAGTTGATGCCATTGACATGACAGATCGTGATTTGGATTGGATCAAAGAACTATCCAGTCATCCAAAGGTGGTTGCACTGGGAGAAATGGGGCTTGATTACTATTGGGATAAATCGCCAAAAGAAGTGCAAAAAGAGGTTTTTCGCAAACAAATCGCACTGGCTAAAGAAGTTCAATTGCCAATCATCATCCATAATCGGGAAGCAACGGCCGATATTGTTCAAATTTTGAAAGAGGAGAATGCCGCTGAAGTGGGCGGTGTCATGCATTGCTTTTCCGGAAGTGTAGAAGTAGCAAGACAATGCATAGAGATGAATTTTTATATTTCGTTTGGCGGCCCTGTCACATTTAAAAATGCTAAAAAACCGAAGGAAGTTGCGAAAGAGATTCCGTTGGACCGGCTGTTAATTGAAACAGACTGTCCTTATTTGACTCCTCATCCATTTCGCGGAAAGCGCAATGAGCCGAGCTATGTTAAATATGTTGCAGAGAAAATTGCAGAGCTGAGAGGGTTAACCATTGAGGAAATAGCTAATATTACAAGCAAAAATGGAAAAAAATTATTCGGCATTTCTTGATAAAAGTTTATGTCGAACCTACTACAAGGTTGTCTGAAAAAAGAATGATTCAAAAAAGTTCTACACGCCTTCTTTTCTTCATAGAATAAACTGTCGAGAAGTCTTGCTTCACTTTTCAGTAGGTTTTCAAGATAATAGTTACAAAAACGAGAAAAAGTGCGGGAGGGTTGACAGGTTCATCAATACTTTATTATAATCTCACGGAGGAGAAGGAGGCGTTTTCGTGATTGAAAACATGAAGAAAATGGTATCCAATCTTTCCAAGAGAAACAAATACGTCCTCTCTGCGGTTGGTGTTTGTTTGATTGGATCTGGGGCAACTTATGGCGGATATGAAGGTATGAAGGATACTGTCACTATTACCATTGACGGCAAAAAAGAAGAAATAAGGACCCATGCAGATCAAATCGGCGATCTTTTAAAAGATTTAAATATAAACTTAAAAGCCAATGATTATATTTCCCATCCGAAAAATGCAGAAGTTCGCGATCAAATGAAGATTGTCATCAAACATGCCAAACCAATACAGCTGACGATAGACAATAAGCGAAGGACCATATGGACAACCGCTCAAAACGTCAAAGACGTATTGGCGCAGCAAAATATTAAGCTAACAGATAAAGACAAAGTTCAACCAAAACTAAATGCGAAAGTTGAAAAGAATATGGAAATCGTTGTGCGTAAAGCACATCTCATTACGCTCACTGTTGGCGGAAAACAACAGAAAATCTGGTCAACTTCGACTACTGTCGCTGACTTTTTAAAGGAGCAGAACATTCAATTAAATCCTTTAGATAAAGTCCAACCAGCACCAACAACTACTTTAACGAAAAATACAAATGTAAAAGTCGTCAAAATAGAAAAAGTCACCGATGTAGTGGAAGAACCAATCGCATTTAATATCGTTGAACAAAAAGATAATAGTTTAGCAAGAGGTTCGAAAAGAATCGTTCAACGGGGAGAAGAAGGAAAAAGGCAAAAACAATTTGAAGTGATTTTAGAAAATGGCAAAGAAGTTTCCCGCAAACTTGTTCGAACCGTGACGATGAAAGAGAGCAAAAGCCAAATTGTTGCAGTTGGTACAAAAGCTCCAGCCCATGCAGTACAGGTTTCCAGAGGATCTGGGGCAAATGCAAAAGAATTTTATGTGACGGCTACTGCATATACCGCATCCTGCAGCGGATGCTCCGGCAAAACAGCAACAGGTTATAATTTACGGTCAAACCCCGGAGCAAAAGTGATCGCTGTTGATCCCAGCATTATTCCGCTAGGCTCAAAAGTATATGTTGAAGGATACGGGTATGCAGTGGCCGCCGACACCGGATCTTCCATTACCGGAAATAAAATCGACGTTTTCTTTTCTGATAAATCGAAAGCCTATCAATGGGGTAGAAAAAGGGTCAAAATTAGGGTGTTGCGTTAATCATTAAAAAAACCAGTCAGCAGAGGGTTTCAGCCCTCTGTTTTTTTACGTTATAATGGAAAATCATGAAAGCTTTCATACAATTAGACGACAAATATTACAGAAAGGTTTCAAGTAATGGAGGAAAAAATGCAAAAAAAAATAAAAGAAATTATTGTTGTGGAAGGAAAAGATGATACTCAAGCGATTCAAAAGGCAGTGAATGCGGATACGATCGAAACAAACGGATCAGCGATTAATGAAGCGATTTTAGAACAAATCCGCCATGCGCAAAAAAACAGGGGGGTAATTATTTTTACAGATCCGGATGTTCCAGGGGAAAAAATCCGCAAAATCATCTCTAGTCATGTGCCGGGTTGTAAACATGCGTTTTTGCCAAGAAATGAAGCGAGAGAAAAAAACGGAAAAGGAATCGGAGTTGAACATGCAAGTACAGAAGCCATTCGAAAAGCGCTGGAAGCCGTGAGAGTAGAAATGATGGAGTGGAAAAGCGACATAACCCAATCAGATTTGTTCATTTACGGTTTAATCGGCGGTGCAAAGGCGAAAAAACTTAGAGAAAAACTTTGCGAGCGGTTGAAACTAGGCTATGCTAATGGAAAACAGCTGATGAAGCGCCTTGCGATGTTTCAAATCACAAGGGAAACTTTTGTTGAGGCAATGGAAGTGATCATGCAGGAGGAAGAGATGAATCATGAAAGATATTGCAACCCCGAATCGAACAAGGCAAATTCTTGAAAAATACGGTTTGTCCCTCAAGAAAAGTTTAGGCCAAAATTTTATTATTGAACCGAATATTTTGCATCGAATGATTGATTATGCGGGTTTAACAGAAAATACAGGCGTTATTGAAATTGGACCGGGAATAGGAGCGCTTACGGAACAATTGGCAAAAAAGGCAAAAAAAGTGGTTGCTTTTGAAATTGACGACCGTTTACTGCCGATTCTAAAAGAAACTTTGGAACACTATAACAATGTTGAAATCATTCACCAAGACGTGCTGAAGGCCAACCTTCACGATGTCATTGAAAAAAAGCTCAACGATTGTAAAGAGATTATCGTCGTTGCCAACTTGCCGTACTATGTCACAACGCCCATTATTATGAAACTGCTTGAAAATCATTTGACGATTAAAGGAATTGTGGTGATGCTGCAAAAAGAAGTTGCAGAAAGAATGGCGGCCAAGCCTTCAACAAAGGAATATGGATCTTTATCCATTGCTGTTCAATATTATACGGAAGCGAAAACTGTTATGTCTGTTCCGAAAACGGTTTTCGTTCCGCAACCAAATGTCGACTCTGCTGTCATTCGCCTCCTGCTTCGCTCCGAACCGCTTGTTCAGGTGAAAAACGAGCCGTTTTTCTTTCAAGTAGTGAGATCAAGCTTTGCACAAAGAAGAAAAACGTTGCTAAACAATCTTATTCATAATTTGCCAGAGGGAAAAGCAAAGAAGGAATTAATCGAAGAACGGCTGAAAAGGGCAGGGATTGATGGAAAAAGAAGGGGTGAATCTTTAACGATTGAAGAATTTGCCCGTTTAAGCGATGAGCTGTATGACATTTTCCAAAACGATCTTAATCGTTTTCAACTTTAAGATGAAGCAGAGTTTATAGGCACCTTTTCCACAAACGTTTCATAGGCTAAAAAAGAATAAATCAAACTCATCCAATGCGGAGTGAACAACATGGTTTTAAAGCCGGGTGCGATTGTGGCTCGAAAATCTTATCAATGCGATTTGCTCTTTCGGGTAATCGAATGGAAGAAGGATCAAAACGGTCGGGTAGTTGCCATTATTGGCGGAAAAGACGTCCGTTTAATTGCTGATGCACCGCTCGATGATTTAGTTTTTATGAATGATGAAGAGTTGGAAACACATGAAAAACAGGAAAGAGAAAAAATAGAAACATCTTTTTTTCTTTTTCAACAGGACTATCGGTTGTCTCGAGAAAAGCAAGAATATTACACTTCATCGGCTTTTCAATATCAAGACGATTGTTTTCATATTCCGGGGAAAGTCTTGCATGTGGACGGAGATTCGCTGTATTTACAAAAATGTTTAAATTTGTACAGAAAAATCGGCGTTCCGGTAAACGGGCTGCACATAAAGGAAAGCCAAATGGCTGACAACATTGAACATCTTTTGGAAAAATACCGCCCTGATATTCTTGTTATCACCGGACATGACTCTTATTCACAGCAAAAGGGAAAAATAACCGATCTAGCCGCTTATCGGCATTCGAGGGATTTTGTCAAAACCGTAAGAAGAGCTAGAAAAAAAATACCCGGACTTGATCAGTTAGTCATTTTTGCCGGGGCCTGCCAATCTCATTTCGAATCGTTAATCCGAGCCGGCGCCAATTTTGCCAGTTCTCCTTCAAGAGTAAATATTCATGCGCTTGATCCTGTGTATATTGTAGCCAAAATTAGTTTTACTCCATTTGTTGAACGAATTAACGTTTGGGATGTTCTTCGAAATACTTTGACAAGGGAAAAAGGGCTCGGAGGCATTGAAACAAGAGGCGTGATGCGTTCAGGAATTCCGTATAACCGTTTTTTAGAAAATAATAAAAAAAATGAAGACTAATGCAGCAAATATCTCGGTAAAGCCTCTATTCAGCCGACGGAAAAGCTGATCCCCCATATGCAGATTTTTCTGCCTTGGGGGATTTTTTGTATATGTAAAATCAATTACATAAAATCGACAAAAACGGAAATAATACAAAAAGTGAATCATAATTTGTTGAAAAGAAAATATTGACACAAATATTAATGTATTGCTATAATTAAAAATTTATTTGACTTATTACATTTTCCAATATATAATGATATATGCGAGGTGGTTCGAATGGCAAAAACATTGTCAGATATAAAACAAGCTCTCGATTCCAATCTCGGCCGCCGTTTAACATTAAAAGCAAACGGTGGACGAAGAAAAATGATTGAGCGCTCGGGTGTTTTGGCTGAAACGTATCCTTCTGTTTTTGTGGTGGAACTGGATCAAGCAGAAAATGCGTTTGAACGGGTATCATACAGCTATGCAGATGTTTTAACGGAAACAGTGCAAATTACCTTTTTAGATGACAACAACAGTGTTGCAGGCGGTGGGCAGTAGACATCATGTTTGCTGCTTTTATTTTTGCCTTTAACATATTTTACAAAGGAATAAATCGCCCGCTTCCCCCAAAGACTAAAAGAAGCGGATGGAAATCCGCGAGAATGTCTGCTTATTTAAGGGGGAATAAGGGATGGCAAGACGGCGCGGCATTATGTCAGAAAGCTTTAAGTATGAATTAGCGAAAGAGCTTGGCTTTTATGACACTGTGAAAAATGAAGGCTGGGGTGCTATTCGCACTCGTGATGCCGGAAATATGGTAAAACGAGCGATCGAGATTGCCGAAGAGCATTTAGCTAAGCAAAACGGCAAAACTTTTTAAAGGCAGACATTTCGACAGCCGGTTCAAAGAAACTTGTTCTTTGAGCCGGCTTTTTTTGTTTGACCATTCCATGAGCGAATTTTGTCGAAATATGCTATATTGCCACTGTTGTGGTACAATGTGGGTACATGAAGGCAGATCGATAAAGTAGGTGAATGTATTGCGAATATTGGAAAAAGCACCGGCCAAAATCAACTTATCGTTAGATGTTCTACATAAAAGAGCTGATGGATATCATGAAGTGGAAATGGTCATGACGACGATTGACTTGGTCGATCGCATTGAGTTAAAGCTTCTTGAAGAAAATGTCATCAAAATTATTTCTCATCATCGTTTTGTGCCGGATGATGAACGGAATTTAGCTTATCAAGCGGCGCAACTTTTAAAGGAGCGCTTAAAAATTAATAAAGGTGTCGCCATCACCATTTCAAAAACAATTCCTGTTGCGGCGGGGCTTGCAGGGGGAAGCAGCGATGCGGCGGCTACTTTAAGGGGATTAAACAAGCTTTGGAAACTAAACCTTTCTCTTGACGAACTGGCCGAGATTGGAGCGGAGATCGGCTCCGATGTTTCTTTTTGTGTTTATGGCGGGACGGCAATAGCAAAGGGCAGAGGAGAGAAAATTGAGCATATTGATGCGCCGCCTCATTGTTGGGTAGTATTGGCAAAACCGGATATTGGTGTCTCAACAGCGGAAGTTTATCGCCGTTTGAAACTTGATGAAATTCGACATCCGGATACTGCTGGAATGGTACAAGCCATCAAAGAGCAAGATTATAAAAAAATTTGCGCTAAAGTTGGGAATGTCCTTGAGACGGTGACAATGAATATGCATCCTGAAGTAGCGTTGATAAAAGACCAAATGAAACGATTTGGAGCCGATGCTGTTCTCATGAGCGGGAGCGGCCCTACTGTATACGGTTTAGTTCAACACGAATCAAGGCTTCACAGGGTGTACAACGGATTGCGGGGGTTTTGCAGCCAAGTTTATGCGGTCAGACTGTTGGGAGAACGGGTGAGTCTTGATTAAATGCGAATATTAAGTTATATTTACTGTAAAATATTCGTGATCTGGAGGATCGTCTATGAAGTTTCGACGCAGCGGGAGACTTGTCGATATGACGCACTATTTGCTTCATCATCCACATGAGCTCATCCCATTAACTTTTTTCTCTGAACGTTATGAGGCAGCTAAATCGTCCATTAGTGAAGATTTAGCCATTATTAAACAAACATTTGAACAACAAGGAATTGGAACTTTAATGACGACCCCGGGAGCGGCTGGAGGAGTTAAATTTATTCTTAAAGTGCTGAAGGATGAAGCGGAGGAATTTATACAAACGCTGTGCAAAACTGTTGCTAATCCTGACAGGCTTTTACCCGGGGGATATTTGTATTTATCGGATATTCTCGGAAACCCGAAAATGATGAATAAAGTTGGCCGTTTATTTGCTTCCGTTTTTGCTGATCGCCGTATTGATTCGGTTATGACGGTTGCAACGAAAGGAATTCCATTGGCTTATGCAGTTGCCGGTTTTTTGGACGTGCCTTTCGTCATTGTCCGCAGGGATAATAAAGTGACAGAAGGTTCCATGGTCAGCATTAATTATGTTTCCGGTTCCTCAAAGAGAATTCAAACAATGACTTTGGCGAAAAGAAGTCTGAAAGAAGGTTCGAATGTTTTAATAGTGGACGATTTTATGAAAGCTGGGGGAACGATCAACGGAATGATCAGCCTATTGGCTGAATTCGGGGCTAATGTATCGGGAATCGGCGTTCTTGTCGAGTCGGAAAGCGCTGATGAACGACTCGTAAATGAATACATTTCGCTAATAAAACTTTTCGATGTAAATGAAAAAGAACGATCTATACAAGTAAGCAAAGGAAATTATTTTGATTTCCTCTGATATATTTAAATGAAAAAGGAGTGTTTCGAAAGTGAAGGTAGTATCAACCAACAAAGCTCCAGCAGCTATCGGACCTTATTCACAAGGCATTATTGTCAATAATATGTTTTACAGTTCTGGTCAAATTCCTTTAACGCCTGAAGGAAATTTAGTGGAAGGTGACATTAAAGCCCAAACCCATCAAGTTTTCTCCAATTTAAAAGGGGTGTTGGAAGAAGCCGGAGCATCGTTTGATACAGTTGTGAAAGTAACGGCCTTTTTAAAAGACATGAATGATTTTGCCGATTTCAATGAAGTGTATGGGGAATATTTCAGCAGTCATAAACCGGCTCGTTCATGTGTTGAAGTTGCCCGGCTCCCAAAAGATGTGTTGGTTGAAATTGAGGTAATTGCCTTAGTTAAATAACTGCAGTTGGAAAAGGATCTGTTTTCAAACAAAAACAGGTCCTTTTGTTTGGCCTTTTTTAAATTTTTTTTCCATAAAAGAAGGAAAATTTTAAATTGTGTTGAATTATTGATACTAAAGCTTTGCACATAGGAAAAAGGTGGTGAACAGGATGGAAGTGACTGACGTAAGATTACGCCGCGTGAATACAGAAGGCCGAATGAGAGCCATTGCCTCCATTACCTTGGATAATGAATTTGTCGTTCATGACATTCGGGTGATTGAAGGCAATAACGGCCTTTTTGTGGCAATGCCGAGCAAGCGGACTCCTGACGGAGAATTTCGAGACATTGCACACCCTATCAATTCAAATACTCGCGGAAAAATTCAGGATGCTGTCCTAACCGAATATCACCGTTTAGGTGAAACGGAAGATATTGAGTATGAAGAAGCCGGTGCTTCGTAAAAATATTTAAAGGGGGAGAATGTAAAGCACTTCCCTTAAAACAGAAATCAAGTTAAAAACAAATGATGTGGCCTGAGTTCCATTGAATAAGGACTCAGGTTGTTTAGTTTATTCAGGATCTCCCGCAATTCCACCGAAATATTTGTCAATATCTCCTCAAAAAAATAGGTGAAAATGTGATGAATACGTTGTGATAAAAGTTTTTTAACGAAAAAACGGTCTTAAAGAAATTGCGGTATCAAGAAGGGTGTGGGGATTTTGGATGTCAATGCTTATTTAAAGCGACTGAACATTGAAAAAAGATTAGCACCGGATTTGCCGTTTTTATCTCATCTGCAAAAACAACATATGCTTAGGATTCCTTTTGAAAATCTTGATATTATTCAAGGAAAGACAATTCAATTAGATTTTAAAGCCTTTTTCAACAAGCTTATCGTTAATAAAAGAGGGGGTTTTTGTTACGAATTAAATGGTCTTTTTTATCGGCTTCTGCAGGAGCTCGGCTTTGAAACATTTATGCTTTCAGGACAGGTTGCGAGGTCGGAAGATGAGTATGGGCCGGAATTTGATCATATGCTGCTTCTTGTCCGTTTTGATAAGGAGTATATCGTCGATGTTGGTTTCGGGGATTCTGTCCGGTCGCCATTGGAAATTTCGGGAAAAGAAGTTGTTGATGTCAGCGGCACTTACCGAATTAAGCAGGATCCATTCAAACATAACGGCTACTTCTTCCAAAAACTGATTGAAGGGAAGTGGATCAGTGAGTTCAAGTTTACGACGATCCCGCGACAACTTCGTGACTTTGAAAACATGTGCCATTACCAACAAACCTCCCCCGATTCTTATTTTACTCATAAGCCAATGATTACTTTGGCTACACATGACGGACGCATCACGTTATCCGGCGAAAATCTGACGATAACGGAAAGAGGGACAAAAAGAAAGTTGAAAATAGCTTCCCCTCAAGATCTTGAAAAAACACTAAACGACTTTTTTGGCATATCAAAATGTTAAAGAATTTTGCGCCATCATCCTGCTCTTGCAAAGCACCGCAGCTGTGCAGTATGCCATCTTTATAAAAAATATGATCGGATATCATAATGAAAGCGGGAGAGCTTTATCTCATGGATTCTTTTATTTATCATCCCAAAAGTTTTTCTTTTAAGACATGCATGAACATTTAGTTTTTATTTATAGAATGTGCTGAAACGTGATTGCTGGCACTTCATCATTTTCTTGATCTCCTATTGACGAAGAGGGACGCTTCTTTCAGCTGCCTTATGGAGTCTATCCATATTGTTCGATCCTCTGTTACCAGTTGCTCATCCTCCAATAGATTTACCAGTTAAAATAAATGGATAAAATGCTTGTTCCTGCTGCGATCTTCAAAAATTTTCTCGGAAAAGTATTCTGTCATATTCAATTTTATTCATAGTCCGCTCCCTTCCATTGAGACAAAATTGTGCTGCTTTCTGTTTCTTTATGAAATATTTATTGTTGAATGCGGTCGGAAATTTACGGAATCCTGTTAGATTCCTTGAAATAGACGTTTATTTAAGATAAGATTTTTATGGATAAAAAGGGTATTGGAGGCCTTATACATGGAGAAACGATTTGCGGTTATATTAGCTGCAGGTCAAGGTACGAGGATGAAATCAAAACTTTATAAAGTTTTGCACCTTGTCTGCGGCAAACCTATGGTGCAGCATGTGATAGATAATGTATCAAAACTTCAACTTGAAAAAATCATTACCATTGTCGGCCACGGAGCTGAAAAAGTAAAATCAGTGCTCGGGGATCAGTCATTGTACGCTTTTCAGGAAGAGCAGCTTGGAACTGCCCATGCCGTCATGCAAGCAGCTTCATTTCTTAAAGACCAAGATGGAACCACGATTGTTGTTTGCGGCGACACCCCGCTGATCACTGCTGAGACGTTTGCAAAATTGTTGGAACATCATAAAAAAACAAATGCGAAAGCAACAATCCTTACAGCAGAAGCAGACGATCCGTCAGGGTATGGCCGCATAGTCCGCAATAAAGAAGGGCTCGTTGAAAAAATTGTTGAACATAAAGATGCTTCGGAAAGTGAACGACTCATTAAGGAAATTAATACAGGAACGTATTGTTTTGACAATGCAGCCTTATTTGAGGCATTAAAGCTTGTAACCAATGACAATGCACAAGGAGAGTATTATTTGCCCGATGTAATTGAAATTTTAAAAGAAAAAGGCGAGACGGTATCAGCCTATCGGACGGACTCGTTCGAAGAAACGATAGGGATCAACGATCGTGTTGCACTTTCCCGCGCTGAATTTGTCATGAAAAAGCGGATCAATCAGTTTCATATGCAAAACGGCGTGACAATTGTCGATCCAAATAACACTTACATATCTGCTGAAGCGGTGATCGGCAATGACACAATCGTTTACCCGGGGACGATGATCACAGGCGAAACTGTCATTGGAGAAGGATGTGAAATCGGTCCCAACTCAGAAATTAAAAATTGCAAAATTGGAGATGAAACCAGCATCCGCCATTCCGTTGTTCATGATAGTAATATTGGCAGCAAAGTGAATATCGGTCCTTTTGCGCACATTCGTCCGTCAACCATGATTGAGGACGGGGTCAGAATCGGCAATTTTGTTGAGATTAAAAAATCTACAATCGGGAAGGAATCAAAAGCATCTCATTTAAGTTATATCGGTGATGCTGAAGTCGGTGCTCATGTCAACATCGGATGCGGATCCATTACAGTCAATTATGATGGAAAAAATAAATATTTAACCAAAATTGAAGATAGGGCGTTTATCGGCTGCAACTCCAATTTAGTTGCCCCTGTCACGATCGGCGAAGGAGCATATGTAGCTGCTGGTTCAACCATTACTGATGATGTACCTGGCAAGGCGCTTTCGATTGCAAGAGCACGTCAAGTGAACAAAGAAAATTATGTCGATAAATTGAGTGCAAAAAAATCGTAATTTGGAGGTCCCTTCAAGATGGCAAAAAACCGTTACAAAGATGCAAATTTAAAAATCTTTTCATTAAATTCAAACATATCTCTCGCACAACAGATTGCTGATGTTGTCGGTGTGGATTTGGGGAAATGCTCTGTTACGAGATTCAGTGACGGAGAAATTCAAATTAACATTGAAGAAAGCATTCGCGGCTGTGATGTTTATGTCATTCAATCAACAAGTGCACCTGTCAATGAGCATTTAATGGAACTGTTAATTATGATCGACGCACTTAAGCGTGCATCTGCCAGAACCATTAATATTGTAATGCCGTATTACGGTTATGCAAGACAAGACCGGAAAGCGCGGGCTCGCGAACCTATCACTGCCAAGTTAGTTGCCAATTTATTAGAAACCGCTGGTGCTACAAGAATGATTACCCTTGATTTACATGCTCCGCAAATTCAAGGCTTTTTTGATATTCCGATAGATCATTTAATGGGAGTACCGATTTTGGCGGAATACTTTTTAGAAAAGAATTTTGAAGATATAGTCATTGTTTCACCGGATCACGGCGGTGTTACGCGCACCCGGAAATTGGCTGACCGCATGAAGGCGCCGATTGCTATTATTGACAAGCGCCGTCCGCGGCCAAATGTGGTGGAGGTCATGAATATTGTTGGAAATGTCGAAGGGAAAACAGCCATTTTAATTGATGACATTATCGATACCGCTGGAACCATCACGCTAGCTGCGAATGCTCTAGTGGAACATGGGGCCAAAGAGGTTTATGCATGTTGTACACATCCTGTTTTATCCGGACCTGCCATTGAGAGGATTCAAAATTCAACTATTAAAGAATTAGTGGTCACGAATTCAATCGCCTTGCCGGAAGAAAAGAAAATCAGGAAATTGACCCAGCTTTCGGTAGCATCCTTGCTAAGTGAAGCGATTATTCGTGTACATGAACAACAGTCCGTCAGCGTACTTTTTGATTAAGAACACTTTCATGAATTGACGAATCAGCATGTTTAGACGTTGCTAAGATGGGAAACCAATAGAAAGAGGCTTAAAATGAATTTTTCATATAAATAACAAACATCAGTTTGAAGAAAGGGGATTACCATGGCAGCTGTCATACATGCAATGGAAAGAAATACGTTTACGAATTCGTCAAGAAGAAAGATGCGTCAAAAAGGGCAAATACCTGCAGTGATTTATGGAAAACATCATGAATCTCGACCAATTGTTGTTACAGAAACAGAGCTGACAAAGGTTTTGAGGGAAAATGGGAAAAATGCAATGCTGACCATTGAATTTGCAGGGGAAAATCATAAAGTACTTTTACGCGAATTGCAGATTGATCCTTTAAAAGGCGGCTTAATCCATGCGGACTTTCAAATTGTCGATATGGATTCAGAAGTGGATGTAGCCGTTTCAGTGGTCTTAAAGGGAGAGGCCAAAGGTGTTAAAGAAGGCGGCGTATTGCAGCAGATGCTGCCTGAAGTTGAGGTGAGAGCGAAACCTGCTCATTTACCGTCAGTCATTGAAATAAATATAACAAATTTAGGAATTGACGACGTCCTTTATGTAAAAGATATTCAAAAAGAAGGTCAGTATGAAATTTTAGACGATCCCAATACGGTTATAGCCACCATTTTGCAGCCGCAAAATGATGAATTGGATGATGTTGATGGATCGGATCAAAAGGAACAAGAGACAGAAAAGGGCGGTACGGTGGAATAACAATTAAGGCGTAACCAATTCTGGTTACGTTTTTTGTGCTATTTTATACTATAACAATTGGAGGACGTTTTCATGAAAGTGATCGCAGGGCTTGGAAATCCCGGTAAGCAGTATGAACAAACAAGGCATAACGTTGGCTTTATGGTTATTGATGAGTTGGCTAAACGATTAAACATTTCTTTGGATAAAGGAAAATTTAACGGAATATACGGAATTGGTCATATATCAGGAGAAAAAGTAATATTATTAAAACCACTCACTTATATGAATTTGTCAGGTGAATGTGTACGGCCTTTTTTAGATTACTATAAAGTGCCAAAAGAAAATTTTGTTGTTATCTATGATGATTTAGATTTGCCTGTTGGCACAATTCGTCTTAGAATGAAAGGGAGCGCCGGAGGCCATAACGGGATGAAATCTCTTATTCACCATCTTGGAACTGAAGAATTTAAACGAATTCGAATTGGAATAAGCCGCCCGAACAACAAAATGAAAGTCATTGACTATGTATTAGGAAAATTTTCTGAAGATGATATGCATTCTATCCAAAAGGCAGTGGAAGATTCTGCTAGTGCTTGCGAAAAATGGATTCATACACCGTTTTTGGAAGTAATGAACGAATTTAACCGGCATTAAGTATATTATAGAAACCTGCGGTACATAATATTAAAAAAGCGTTTTCTTCTTAAATGATGTATGCAGGAGGCTTTAAGATGGCGGTTCACTATTTTTGCAGGCATTGCGGCGTTGAAGTTGGCAAAATTGATAATCCGCTATATAGTGTAGAACTAGGATTTCATCACTTAACAAATGAAGAACGGAAGGAAATGATTGAATATTTGCCAAACGGCGATATTCATGTCAAGACGATATGTGAAGACTGCCAAGAGGCGTTGGAACGTAATCCGGATTTTCATGAGATCGACAATTTTATACAATAACGGCTTTGGAAACCCCCAAGAATCGTTTCCAAAGCGTTTTTATATTTGTTTGTAAGAGAGGAGGGCTGGGGAATGCAAAGCTTACACCCATTTTTTCAACATCAAAATGATTTTCAGACCATCGTGGACGGGGTGGAGGAAGGGTTAAAAGAACAGCTTGTTGCTGGACTATCTGGATCTGCCAGATCGGTATTTATATCAGCTCTTTACCAAGAAGTTCAAAAACCTGTCCTTGTGGTTACACATAATCTATTCCAAGCTCAGAAAATTTATGAGGATTTAAATAATTTACTGGATGGCTCTGTTTATTTATACCCTGTCAACGAACTAATTGCATCTGAGATTGCTGTCGCAAGCCCGGAACTGAAAGCACAAAGAATTGAATTGCTGAACCGTTTATGCAAAGAGAAAAGAATGATGGTTGTTGCACCGGTTGCGGCTTTAAGAAGGCTATTGCCGCCAAAAGAATTATGGAAAAGCTACCAGTTTTCTGTCACCGTCGGCGGTAATCTTGAATTAAATGAGGCGGTGCCGCATCTTATTTCAATGGGTTATGAACGCGTTTCAATGGTTTCAGCTCCAGGTGAATTCAGCGTTCGCGGCGGGATTCTCGATATTTATCCTTTAACAGAAGAAAATCCTATTCGCATCGAGCTATTTGATACAGAAGTCGATTCGATTCGAACCTTCAATCTGGAGGACCAGCGTTCCATTGAAATGGTGCAAGAGGTGACGATTGGACCGGCTGAAGAATTCATTTTAATGGATAGTCATTATGAAAATGGTGTAAAGAAATTAGAAGCATCTTTGGCAAATAGTTTAAAAAAATTGAAAAAAGAAGAACAAAAAACGTTATTAATGGAAAACATCTCATACGACCTTGAAAAATTAAAAAACAAACAAATGGATCCAGAGTTTGTTAAATACTTTTCTTTCTTCTATGATCAGCCTGCTAGTTTGCTAGATTATTTCCCGGCCAATACTTTGCTCATTCTGGATGAAGTAAGCCGTTTAAATGAAATGGCAGACCAATTGGAAAAAGAAGAGGCAGAATGGCTTACATCGTTGCTAGAACAAGGAAAAATTGTTCATGATGCAAAAATCTCGCATAAATACCATCACCTTGTGCATGAGAAAGCCTTTCCAAAAATTTATTTATCATTGTTTTTGCGCCACGTTGCCCACACGAATCCGCAAAATGTAATGAATGTATCTTGCAAACAGATGCAAAATTTTCATGGCCAAATGCATTTATTAAAATCGGAAGTGGAACGGTGGATCAAATCGGGATATACAATCATATTTTTAGGGGCCAACGAAGAAAGAATGAAAAGGCTGGAGCGGGTGCTCGGGGATTATGGAATTGAAGTGGAAATTTCCCATCATGGCCGTGTTCTTTCGAATAGATCCAATATTTTGCGGGGAGATTTAAATACAGGTTTTGAGCTTCCGATGAGCCGGCTTGCTGTTATTACGGAAGAAGAGCTCTTTAAAAAACGAGTAAAACGGAGACAGCCAAAACAGAAACTTTCAAATGCCGAACGAATTAAAAGTTATTCTGAACTTGAAGTCGGCGATTATGTCGTTCATGTCAACCACGGAATTGGGAAATACCTTGGAATTGAGACATTGGAAATTAACGGGGTTCATAAAGATTATTTGCATATCCGTTACCAAGGAAACGATAAGCTGTATGTTCCCGTAGACCAAATTGATCAAGTTCAGAAGTATGTTGGATCTGAAGGGAAAGAACCGAAAATTTACAAACTTGGTGGAAGTGAATGGAAAAGGGTAAAGAAAAAAGTGGAGTCTTCTGTCCAAGATATAGCGGATGATTTGATCAAGCTTTATGCGGAACGTGAGGCCAGCAAAGGATATGCTTTCAGTCCGGATACGGAAATGCAAAGTGAATTTGAAGCAATGTTTCCGTATAAAGAAACGGAGGATCAACTGCGATCCATTCAAGAGGTTAAAAGAGATATGGAACGCGAACGCCCCATGGATCGCCTTCTATGCGGCGACGTCGGCTATGGAAAAACGGAAGTGGCAATCCGTGCGGCCTTTAAGGCGATCATGGATCAAAAGCAAGTTGCATTTCTAGTACCGACGACAATTTTAGCTCAACAGCATTATGAAACGATTAGGGAACGTTTCCAAGACTACCCAATTAATATCGGTTTGTTAAGCCGTTTCCGCACAAGGAAGGAACAGAACGAAACGATCAAAGGACTGAAAAACGGAACGATCGATTTGGTCATCGGCACGCACCGGCTGCTCTCGAAAGATGTTCAATTTAAAGACTTAGGCTTGCTGATCATTGATGAGGAGCAAAGATTCGGGGTTACACATAAAGAAAAAATCAAACAAATGAAAGCCAATATAGACGTGCTGACTTTAACGGCTACACCGATACCGAGAACCCTCCATATGTCTATGATTGGTGTTCGGGATCTTTCCATTATTGAAACGCCTCCGGAAAACCGGTTCCCTGTTCAGACTTATGTTGTGGAATATAATCCAACTCTTGTCAAAGAGGCTATTGAACGGGAATTGGCGCGAGAAGGACAAGTGTATGTTTTGTATAACCGTGTGGATGACATTGACAAAAAGGCAGATGAAATATCGATGCTTGTCCCTGATGCAAAGGTTGCATATGCCCACGGGAAAATGTCTGAAAATGAGCTTGAATCAGTTATCTTAGACTTTTTAGACGGGCAATATGATGTTTTGGTCAGTACGACGATCATTGAAACAGGAGTAGACATTCCAAATGTAAATACATTAATTGTTATTGATGCTGACAAAATGGGGCTTTCCCAGCTCTATCAATTGCGGGGACGTGTAGGCAGGTCAAATCGTATCGCATATGCATATTTTACTTACCGGAAAGATAAGGTTTTATCAGAAGTTGCAGAGAAGAGATTGCAAGCGATTAAAGAATTTACCGAACTAGGATCGGGGTTTAAGATTGCAATGCGTGATTTATCCATCAGGGGAGCGGGGAATTTATTAGGGCCTCAGCAGCACGGATTTATCGATTCGGTTGGATTTGACTTATATTCGCAAATGTTGAAAGAGGCCATTGAACAGCGTAAAGGTGAAAAACCAGCAGAGCGGAAAAGAACGGTTGAAATTGATTTGGAACTTGATGCGTATATCCCGCAATCGTACATTCAGGACGGCAAACAAAAAATCGATATGTATAAACGGTTCAGGGGAATTGAAACGTTTGATGATCTCAATGAATTAAAGGCAGAAATGTTGGACCGTTTTGGGGAGTATCCGAAAGAAGTTGAGTATTTAGTGACAGTTTCAAAAATTAAATTATTAGCTTTAAAGGAAAAAGTCGATATCATTAAACAAACGAAAGAGCAAATTACGATTGTTGTTTCCGAGGAAGCAAGCAGCCTCATAGATGGTCAAAAGCTGTTTGAATTAACCGACAAATTTGGACGGAGAGCAGGGCTTGGCATGGATGGAAAGCAATTAAAAATTACATTGCAAATCAAAAATATGAAAACAGACGAATGGCTATTTGATCTCATACAATTGCTTGAAGGACTGGCAGAGGTGAAAAAAGAAGAGGTTTCTGCCAGTTAATGTTTAGAAAAGAAGATCAATGGGAATGATGCTAAGGGGATTTTACGTTGCTTTGGAAAAATTCGCTTTCATCATGAATATTCCGCGATTAGTGATGGATACTAAATTCAAAGATGGTGATCGTTTTAAAAAAGATTCGGCGATCACTTTATTCTAATCTTAAGATGAAAGTGAGGCAGCATATATGAAAGCAACTGGTATTGTTCGACGAATTGATGATTTAGGCCGCGTTGTCATTCCTAAAGAAATTCGAAGAACCCTTCGCATTCGTGAAGGCGATCCTTTAGAAATCTTCGTTGATCGGGATGGGGAAGTCATTTTGAAAAAATATTCCCCCATCAGCGAACTGGGCGATTTTGCAAAGGAATATGCCGATGCTCTATACGACAGCTTAAATCAACCCGTCCTTATTTGTGATCGTGATACTTTTATAGCTGTTTCTGGTATTTCAAAAAAGGAGTATTTGAATAAAAACATTAGTGAAATGCTCGAGCGTGTCATGGAAGAAAGAAAGTCGATTTTTTTCACAGAGGAAGAAGAAGTTGAATTTGCCCAAGGTGTGAAAGAACGTGTCAATTCTTATACGGTCGGGCCGATCATTGCCAACGGCGATCCGATTGGAGCCGTTGTCATTTTTTCGAAAGATTCCGCTTTAACTGAAGTGGAACAAAAAGCAGTAGAAACCGCTGTCAGCTTTTTGGCAAAGCAAATGGAGCAATAAAGGGAGTGTTTTTTTCAAAAGGCAGCTGTTGAAGCTGCTTTATTTTTTGAAAGGTAAGATTTTATGTGTGCCGCAGTTCTAAAAGCTGCGGCATTTTTCGTTTATGAAAGCAAAGGTTGATTAACGGGGAGGAAAAAGACAAGACATGAAGAATGCTGTATATAATCTTGAACGAAAGATGTGGGTCCCTTCTTAAAAATGGTCTTTATGTTGTGCAGAAATGCGGGCTCGTTTGAATGAATGGCCAAGGGTTTACGGTTCATGCTACCGGCTTTTGTCTCGTTTTCTAAATATGCCTTCAGTCGAATGTGAAACAGATTATGTTATAATATGCTGGAAAAAGATGAAACAAGACGTTTGGAAGGAGTACGAGAGTGATCCAGAAAGGGCCTCAAACGAGAACGAACAAACTTTTGCATGGTGCGGTTTTATTGACAGTTGCTGGAATCGTTACGAAAGGATTAAGTGCCATCTACCGAGTTCCTTATCAAAATATTGCAGGGGATATCGGTTTTTATATTTATCAGCAAATATATCCGTTTTTGGCGATTGTCATGGTTTTATCGACAACGGGCTTTCCGGTCATTCTATCAAAGTTGTTGAATGAGTATAGCGGCGACAAGAATTATTATAACCTCAGGAAAATTTTGATCGTCTGTTTTTCTTTTTTTGTTTTCATCAGTCTGCTTTCTTTCACGAGCTTGTTTGTAGGAGCTGAAAAGCTTGCCCATTGGATGGGTGATCCGAAACTTTCGCTTTTATTAAAAGTGGCTGCATGCGCTTTTCTGTTTTTTCCATTTATTTCAATACTGAGAGGTTTTTTTCAAAGCTTTCAGGAAATGCTGCCGGTGTCTTTATCGCAAATTGTTGAACAAGCCATAAGGGTTGGCTCTCTTTTATCAATCACTTTCTTTTTCATCTATAAAGGTTTTGATCTTTACGTAACTGCTGCTGGCGCTGTTTTTAGTTCCCTCATTGGGTATATCGGGGCGTTTGCACTTTTGTTTGTTTATTCGAAAAAAAGGATTCCGTTATTATTTTCCCGTTCATCGGGAGAAGTGTCTGTATCTGCCAAATTAATCTTAAAAAAATTGCTGATTTATACCGTGACCATTTGTTTAACGAGCATGTTGTTTATTTTTATGCAATTGGCCGATTCATTTCAATTATATAGGCTGATGATCAACAGTGGTGCAGATCCTGAAGCAGCGAAAATGGCAAAAGGAGTATATGATCGGGGGCAACCGCTTTTGCAAGTAGGAGCAGTTGCTGCCACTTCAATCTCCCTGTCCCTTGTTCCGCTTATTTCATCATATCAACTTGAAGCATTTAAAAATATTCATCAGCAAGTCGCCTTATCTTTTAAAATTTGTTTCATTGTTGCCATAGGGGCGACAGCAGGTTTGATTTCTATGATCGAGCAAGTTGATTATATGCTGTTTGCCGATACGAAAGGCTCAGACGTATTATCGGTTTTTAGCATTTCTATTTTATTTAGTTCGGTCGCGATCACGTCTGCCGGCATTTTGCAAGGAGTAAATGAACCCGTTTGGCCGGCTCTATCTGTTTTAGCGGGTGTAGCCGTGAAAATATTGCTCAATGAAAGTCTTATTCCATTTTTCTATACATATGGTGCGGCATTGGCGACCGTTTGCGGATATGGTGTCGTATGCTTGTTGAATCTCATTGTTTTAAATCGGAAAAAATATGATTTGGTTTCTTTCAAGGATGTATGGAAAATGGTTGGATGCGCTATCGTGATGTTTTTATCGATCAAGCTTTTCTTTTTTCTATTTGATCTTTTTATCCAATACGAAACACGTATGACCGCTGCCATTCAATCATTGACCGCCGTCGTTTTCGGAGCAGTTGTATATATGTTTTTGATCATCCATTCCACCATCTTTAGAAAAGAGGAAATAGAAAACTTGCCTTTTAAAAATAAATTGATGTTGAATAGAGCATGGAAAGAGAGGAAAGAAAATGGATAAGCAAATTACGATTGTGGGACTGGGCGCCGGCGATGCCGACCAGCTTCCGCTCGGGGTTTTAAACATTTTGACTTCGGGTCTGCCGATATATGTAAGAACTGCTGATCATCCTGTTTTAAGGGAAATGAAAGACAAGATTGGATCGATTCAATCTTTTGATTCCGTTTACGAAATGTTTGACCGATTTGAAGATGTTTATCAGGAGATTGCCAAAATACTCCTGAAGGAAACTGAAACATATAAACATATCGTCTATGCTGTGCCTGGCCATCCGCTTGTTGCAGAAAAAACAGTACAGCTTTTATTGAAAGAAATGGAAAGAGGAAAAATCGATGTGTCGATAAAGGGCGGACAGTCGTTTTTGGATGCGATGTTTAATGCACTCCGCATCGATCCTGTCGAAGGATTGCAGTTTATTGATGCGCAAGATATGAAGCGGGAAGAACTTTCCTTTCGGCAGCATCTGATTATTTGTCAAGTTTATGACAAGATGATTGCATCGGATGTGAAATTGACGTTAATGGAAGATTTGCCTTACGATTATGAAGTTTACCTTGTAACAGCTGCAGGGAGCAAATATGAGGACATTCAAAAAGTTTTGTTATATGAAATGGACCGATGTGCCGAGCTGAGCAATTTAACATCATTATACATTCCGCCGGTTAAGGATGAACAATTGCTATATCATCGCTTTTCATCATTGCGAAGCATCATTCAAACGCTTCGGGGGCCAAACGGCTGTCCGTGGGATCGAAAACAAACCCATCAATCATTAAAGCGGTACTTAATTGAAGAATGTTACGAGCTGATTGAAGCAATTGATGAAAATGATATAGATCATATGATTGAAGAGCTCGGAGACGTTCTGCTGCAGGTGATGCTACATTCCCAAATTGGAGATGACGAAGGATTTTTTTCAATTGATGATGTCATTCGCCTGTTAACGGATAAAATGATCAGACGTCATCCCCAAGTTTTTGGGAACGTTGAGGCAAAAAATCCTGAAGAAGCGATAAAAAGCTGGGAGGAAGTCAAAAAATCTGAAAACAGGAATGAAAGCGAATCACTTTTAGATTCTGTTTCAAAGGCGCTTCCTGCTCTGTCAAAAGCTTATCATTATCAACGGAAGGCAGCCAAAGTCGGATTTGATTGGCCAAATGTCGAAGACGCATGGGCCAAGGTTTTGGAGGAATTGAATGAATTTCAAGCGGAAGTGAAAACCAATAGTCAGCAAAAGGAAAAGGCGATAGGGGAATTTGGCGATATTTTGTTTGCACTGGTCAATGTGGGCAGATTTTACGGAATTGAACCGGAAGAAGCGTTAATCATGACAATCGAAAAGTTCTCGCGGCGGTTTCGCTTTATCGAAAAAAGAGCGCGTGATGAGGGAAAAAGTTTAAACAGCATGTCTTTGGAAGAAATGGATCAATATTGGGAAGAGGCTAAAATGAAAGAGGGGGATTGAACATGAGATTGGATAAATTTTTAAAAGTATCGAGGTTGATAAAAAGACGGACGCTTGCCAAGGAAGTGGCAGACCAAGGAAGAGTGTCAATCAACGGGCTTCCTGCAAAAGCAAGCTCCAATGTGAAAGCAGGTGACGAGATTTCGATTCAATTTGGCCAGAAAACGGTAACCGTAAGAGTCGAATCATTGTCTGAAAATGTTAAAAAAGAAGAGGCGAAAAACCTTTATACCATTTTAAAGGAGGAAGAACGATCGGATTTTAAAAACGAAAACCCTTCATCATTTTGAAATGAAAGCATCTCCGGGCTTGTTCTAAACTCCGCACGGCTCACATAAACATGTAAACGAAAATGGCTTTTCGATTACAAAGTGCGGAGGGATGCTGATGAGCCAATATTATGGCGAAAACCATTCATATAAAGGATCTGTGCAGGAGCATGATGTCATGATGAAGGGGCGGAAGGTCTTGGACATCAGTGGCGTGAAGCAGGTTGAGAGCTTTGATAATGAAGAATTTTTGTTGGAAACAATAATGGGTCCGCTTGCTATTCGAGGAGAAAACTTGCAAATGAAAAACTTGGACGTAGATAAAGGGGTCGTATCCATAAAAGGGAAAATTTTCGATATATCCTATTTGGATGATGAGCATGGGGAGAAAGCTAAAAGCTTCTTTAGCAAGTTGTTTAAATGACCCTTACTGTCCAATTTTATACGATGGCCGCAATGATCGGTATGGGAAGCTTTTTAGGTGCTTCGCTTGATACTTACAATCTTTTTTTGAGAAGAAGGGAACGGAAAAGATGGGTCGTGTATATAAACGACTTCATCTTTTGGTTGGTTCAAACATTTTTCGTTTTTTACGTCTTGTTGCTAGTTAATGAAGGTGAACTGAGATTTTATGTATTTTTAGCATTGTTATGCGGTTTTGCAGCCTATCAAAGCATCCTTCGAAAAGGATATATGAAGCTTCTCCATATCTTAATCAAGGTGACGCTCTTTTTCATTCGGTTTTTTAACAAATTGGTTATGCTTTTCATTATTACGCCTATCAGAGGAATGTCCTATTTTGCCGTCGCTAGTTTTATGTCCCTTTTCCTATTTTTGTGGAATACAGCCAAATGGACTTCACAATTTCTCATGAAGTTATGTAAAATTTTATTAGCCCCATTATTTTGGGCAATAAAGCTGATAGTCGACAGAATCCCTCGCCCAGTTCGGCAGCGGTTATTCTTTTTTAAACGGCTAATAGAAGGAATATGGAAATATATCAAGAAAATAATACGTAAACTGTATCGGCGATTCCGTTAAATGCAGGAGGGATTGAAGAAATGAGGGACAATCAGAATTTGAAATTAACAAGGCTGAATTTTGTGGTTGATGCTGAACAGGAAATGAAGCAGGAGATGTTGAAAAGAAGAAAAAAAGGTTTGATAAGACGGCTTACCGTATTTGGCATTTTATCGACCATTTGCATTGGTATCATGGCATCGACGCTCATTTCTCAATCCATAGCCATCCATAATCAATTGGAAGAGAAAAAAGAGTTAGAAAAAAAATTAGAGAGCTTAAAAGAGAAAGAAATGGACTTGAAAACGGAGATAATTAAATTAAAAGACGAAGATTATATTTCAAAACTGGCACGGAAAGATTATTTTTTATCTGATGAAGGGGAAATTATTTTTAATCTCCCGGATAAGGAATAGGGATATTGACCCGTTTTTCTGATTTTTGTATAATTAAATAAATTATTTTTAATTTTTTTCAGATCTAAGGAGGAGCATTTTTTTTATGTCAATTGAAGTTGGCAGCAAGTTACAAGGTAAAGTAACTGGCATTACGAATTTCGGGGCATTTGTGGAGCTGCCAGGGGGCTCAACAGGGTTAGTTCATATTAGTGAAGTTGCCGACAATTATGTAAAGGACATTCATGATCATTTAAAAGTCGGCGATGAAGTGGAAGTAAAGGTTATTAACGTAGAAGAAAACGGTAAAATCGGTTTGTCGATTAGAAAGGCAAAAGATCGTCCAAAAAAACAAGATTATCGTTCCAAAGAAAGTTTTGAGCAAAAAATGAACCGCTTTTTAAAAGAGAGCGAGGATCGTCTTGCTTCACTTCGACGTCATACTGAATCGAGACGAGGAGGGAGAGGAGCAAGAAGAGGGTAACTTGCTGCTTTTAATAAATAGATCGGCGAAAAACACCGCCCAACCCATCGGGTGGTGTTTTTTATTGGGTTTGAACATTAATTTTTTTATTTTGATATTGACGTCTTTGATAAACCTATGTATTATAGAACATGTGCGTATTTGCTGAGAAGAGAAATAAATGATTTTGGCGGCGTAGCTCAGCTGGCTAGAGCGTACGGTTCATACCCGTGAGGTCGGGGGTTCGATTCCCTCCGCCGCTACCATCATAACGTTGCGGCCCGTTGGTCAAGTGGTTAAGACACCGCCCTTTCACGGCGGTAACACGGGTTCGAATCCCGTACGGGTCATGTCAAACGGCTCTTTCTAATGAAAGGGTCGTTTTTGTTTTAGACGGAAACCTCCAAAATGCCTCATGATTTTGAACAATCGCCTCCTTTTTCATAGATTTGTCGTTTATAACAGAAAACGTCGAACGTTTCTTCACGGTTCTTCCCTTCTTTTGACAAATTATTTTTAAGAAAGCTTGTATAATACAAGCTAATTATGAAAATGGAGGAGTGTTCAAGTATGGAAAAGAGATTGGTTGCGTCTTTTTCAGAAGTTTCGTTCGAAAAAACACACACTTTTATTTGGAAGTCTTGGGAAAAAGCCAGTTTTCGTCTTCATTCCTTTTTGTTTCATAAAGGGTTTATTTACGCAATAGTCGGTTTTTTGCTTGGACGGGCATTTATTTTATCGGAAATCATTCCGTTTGTTCTCCCATTTTTTGGTGCCGTTTTCTTGATGAAAAAAGATAAAGCGCTGCTGGCCGCTCTTTCATTGCTTGCCGGAACGATTACCATCTCGCTGAAATTATGCTTCTTAGTGCTTTCTTCTATATGTATATTCCTCTTGCTCCAAAAAATGACTTCAACATTCATGTTGAAGGATCCGGTAAAAATTTTGCCGTTTACAGTCTTTGCGGGAATGTCCTTCAGCCGTCTCCTATATACGAAAGTGGCCTCAGGATTTATTACAACATATGATTTGCTGATGGCTGGCGTTGAAGCAGGCTTATCTCTCGTTTTAACGCTCATTTTTCTGCAAAGCATCCCGCTGCTTTCAGGACGAAAGTATAAACAGTCGTTCAAAGTGGAAGAAATAGTATGCCTCATGATATTAATTGCATCAGTCATGACAGGGTTAATTGGGCTTAGTTATGAAAATATTCAAGCCGAACACATTGTATCTAGATATATTGTGCTTTTGTTTGCTTTTAGCGGCGGTGCGGGAATAGGTTGTACAGTAGGTGCCGTAACAGGGCTTGTTCTCAGTTTGGCCAACGTTTCGAACCTATACCAAATGAGTCTTCTTGCTTTTTCGGGTCTTTTAGGCGGGCTCCTAAAAGAAGGACAAAGAATCGGAGCCTCATTAGGATTATTTATAGGCTCTGTGTTAATTTCCTTATATGGCGAAGGCTCCGCTGATATTTTAACAACAGTAGCGGAGTCAGGAGCCGCCATTCTATTGTTTTTATTCACGCCAAAATCGTTAACAGATCAATTAGCCAAATACATTCCGGGAACGAATGAGCATGCACTAGAGCAGCAAAAATATGTAAGAAACATCCGTGATTTAACAGCTCATCGAGTTGAACAATTTTCAAAGGTGTTTGAAGCATTGGCAGAAAGTTTTTCAACTTTCTTTCCTAAAGATGCTGACAATGATGGCCGGGAAACGGATTTGTTTTTAAGCAAAATAACAGAAAAAACGTGTCAAACCTGTTTTAAAAAGAATAAATGTTGGGTGGAAAATTTTGAACAAACTTATCAACTGATGAAGAAAATAATGGAAGAAAGCAAAGAAAAAACTTATGGAAGCAATCGGAAATTACAAAAGAAATTTAGCGCCCATTGTTCCAAATCCAAACGAGTAGTCGAAACGATCGAACAAGAAATGAATTGGTTGGAAGCTAATCAAAAACTAAAAAAACAGATGCAGGAAAGCAGGAAATTAGTGGCGGATCAGCTTTTGGGTGTTTCACAAGTCATGGCTGATTTTTCGCGGGAAATGAAAAAGGAAAGGGAAAATCATGTTCTGCAGGAGGAGCAAATCATTTCTGTTTTAGACAGTTTTGGCGTGGAAATTGGCCATATTGAAATTTACAGCCTTGAGAAAGGAAAGGTCGACATTGAAATGAGTATTCCGTATTGCAACGGCCGCGGTGAATGTGAAAAAATTATTGCGCCGATGCTTTCGGATATTTTAGGTGAAACAGTTGTCGTAAAGCATGAAGAATGTGCCAATTATCCAAATGGATATTGCCATGTTGTGTTTGGTTCGGCAAAATCATACAAAGTGAAAACCGGGGTGGCCCATGCTGCGAAAGGAGGGGGGCTTGTTTCCGGCGACAGCTATTCAATGATCGAACTAGGTGTCGGAAAATTTGCCATCGCTATTAGCGATGGGATGGGGAACGGGGAGCGGGCTCATTTTGAAAGCAATGAGACGATTAAATTGCTCGAAAAAATTCTTCAATCAGGCATTGATGAAAAAGTTGCCATTAAAACAATTAACTCCATTTTGTCGCTCCGAACAACAGATGAAATATACGCAACGCTTGATTTGGCATTAATCGATTTGCAAAACGCCCATAGCAAATTTATCAAAATCGGTTCAACACCGAGCTTCATCAAGCGGGGCAGCCATGTCATTAAAATTGAGGCCAGCAATTTGCCGATTGGCATTATTGATGATTTGGATGTTGAAATCGTCGACGAACAATTAAAAGCCGGAGATTTATTAATCATGATGAGCGATGGAATCTTTGAAGGGCCAAAGCAAGTGGAAAATCATGATCTTTGGATGAAGAGGAAGATAAAAGGGTTTGAAACGAACGACCCTCAAGAGGTAGCCGATTTAATTATGGAAGAAGTTATTCGCTCAAGGTCTGGAATGATTGAAGATGATATGACGGTGGTGGTGGCCGAGATTCACCATAACACACCGAAATGGGCGGCCATCCCTGTGTCTTCCTTCTTTAAATCGAAGAAGATCAGTTGATTTTGCCATGATGGATTGTATAAAACAAACTCTTTCTGGCGAGGATGGTAATAAAAAGAAGCCAGGAGGAGAAGAAAATGATGCGGAAAGGAACGTTAAAGCAAATATTGCTGTTGACTGATGGTTGTTCCAATCATGGTGAAGATCCGATTGCTATGGCTGCTTTGGCGAACGAACACGGGATTACTGTGAATGTAATCGGAGTAGTCGAGGAAAGCGTCATAGACCAAGAAGCGATGAAGGAAATTGAAGGAATTGCGGCATCAGGCGGAGGCGTCAGTCAAGTTGTCTATGCTCACCAATTGTCGCAAACGGTGCAGATGGTGACCAGAAAGGCGATGACTCAGACTTTGCAAGGCGTAGTCAATCAAGAATTAAAGCATATTTTGGGAAAATCGGCCTCAATTGAGGAGCTTCCGCCGGAACAACGTGGAGAAATAATAGAAGTGGTTGATGAGCTTGGTGAGACGGTTAACTTGGAAATTTTAATATTGGTGGACACAAGCGCAAGTATGGGCCCAAAACTGGAAACGGTGAAAGAAGCGTTGTTTGACCTATCCATCAGCCTGAACTCCAGAATCGGAAATAATGAATATGCGCTGTTTATATTTCCCGGGAAAACATCCGATGTTGATAAAATTTTGGATTGGACACCAAAGCTGGAATCTTTGTCATCTGTGTTTCCGAAATTAACAATAGGAGGGATGACACCTACAGGTCCAGCCATCAAAGCGGCAATCCAATATTTTTCACAAAAACGATCTTTGAGGAGAATGTTAATCGATGATGAATATCTCGATGAACAAAGCATGTAACGTGCAATTGGGAACGGTAATTAAAGGGAAATGGCATCAAAACTCATATAAAATATTGAAGGCGTTAGGCTTTGGTGCAACTGGCGCAGTTTATCTTGCAGAATCAAGCAGCGGATTGGCAGCGTTAAAGTTAAGTGAAAACAGCATGGGTGTCATTTCGGAAGTAAATGTATTAAAACGTCTTGCCAAGGTCCAAGGCACGAGCCTTGGACCTTATTTGATCGATGTGGATGATTGGCATAACCATGCCAGCGGGAAGGTTCTTCCATTTTATGTAATGGAATATGTAAAAGGAGAGCATCTAATTACATTTATTAAAAAAAAAGGAACCGTATGGATTGATGTTTTAATCATTCAGCTGTTATCCAATTTAGAACTGCTCCATCAATCAGGTTGGGTTTTTGGCGATCTAAAGCCCGATAATATTATTGTGACTGGACCTCCTCCTAAAATCCGTTGCATTGATGTTGGCGGTACGACAATAGCCGGAAGATCCATAAAGGAATTTACTGAGTTTTTCGACAGGGGATACTGGGAATTGGGAACAAGGAAAGCAGAACCTGCATATGATTTATTTGCAGTGGCGATGATCATGATTAATGCTGTGTTTCCAAAACGGTTTTCTAAGAAAGGGAATGGGAAAGAACAATTGCAGCAAATCATCCATTCCCATCCTTATTTAAAAGAAAGAAAACATGTATTAACGAAAGCTTTGTTCGGTTCCTATTCCTCAGCTTCCGCTATGAAAAAAGATTTGCTCCATTTCCCCTCCGCCGCAACGCAGCAAAAAAGGGCAGCAGTACAGACCAAGAAGCAATCAGCTGCATCACGGTCGTCAAAACATAAAAGGAAAAAGAAGGGTGGAGGGGTTTTGGAAACGTTTGTCATTGTGGTTTTTTTAGCCGTTCTTTATTCTGTTTATGTTTTTGCGTATTTGCTTTGATGAAATGAACAGTTGATACCACATACGAAGCCATTTTTTTTTATCTTTTACAAAGACGATGAAAAAATAAAAAAATGGAATATGAAAAGATATTGTCTTTGCAGAAAAAGTGCAATTAATGGTAGGATAATGGTATCTCAAGATTATGATGCGGAAGTGGATTCCATTGATTCAAAGGGTAGATCAATTTATTGAAAAACATCAATTAATGAAAAAAAACAGTTCGGTTGTTGTTGGAGTTTCCGGAGGTCCTGATTCTCTTGCTTTGCTTCATATACTGAATCTGTTAAAAGAAAAATACGATATAAAAATTTTTGCCGCCCATGTTGATCATATGTTTCGCGGCGAAGAATCCAAAAAAGAAATGGAATTTGTCATCGATTTTTGCCAAAAGTTCAATATTCCATGCTGCGCCAAGCAGATCAATGTGCCGCAAATAGCAAAAGAACGTCGTGTAAATCCTCAACAAGCAGCCAGAGAGAGTCGCTACCGCTTTTTTAAGGAAGTAATGGATCGGCAAAAAGCTGATTATTTAGCACTGGCTCATCATGGAGATGACCAAATAGAAACTATATTGATGAATCTTGTCCGCGGAACGGTTGGCAAACGGCTGGCGGGCATTCCCGTAAAAAGGAAATTTGGACCCGGACAAATCATTCGTCCGTTTTTGGGTGTCACCAAATCTGATATTTTGCAGTATTGTGAAAAAAACCAGCTAAATCCGCGGTTCGATCCAAGTAATGAAAAAGATGCTTATACCCGAAACAGATTTCGCAAGTATATTTTACCTGTTATTAGACAAGAAAATGAAAAAGTATATGACCATTTTCAATATTTTAGCGAAATCATGATGGAAGATGAACAATTTTTAGAAGAACTTACAAAGCAGCATTTAAATAAAATCGTTATTGGGAAAAAGGATTCAGAGGTTACCCTTCATATTGAAGAGTTTCAAAAACTGCCGGAACCCATCAAAAGAAGAGCCATTTATGTTATGATGGATGAACTTTTTGGCAATAAAGGTGTTTTTTCAGCTATACATATTGAAAGTGTAAAAAATTTCTTATTAAATAAACGGCCGTCAGGTTTTCTGCATTTGCCAATGGGATTGAAGGTGATGAAATCTTATCATAAGTGCACGTTCACCTTCCAATCATTCATTCCCGAGCGTTTTTATGATGAGCTTCCCGTCCCCGGAGAATTAAAATTGCCCAACGGAAAAAAATTAAAAAGTGAAACTTTTTACGGCGTTCCAACGTATAAAAGTGATCATATCTTTTATCTCCCTGAAAAATGGTTTGTTCCGCCTTTAATTGTCCGAAATAGAAAAAAAGGAGATCGAATGACAATTAAAGGGATGAACGGGTCAAAAAAAGTGAAAGATATTTTTATCGACCAAAAAATTCCGAGGCAGGAGCGAGATCTTCTTCCTATTGTAGAAAATGGAGATGGGCAAATTATTTGGATTCCACTTGTGAAAAAATCAAAATTTGAACAAATAAACGTTACCAACCAATCTTACATTGTATTACAATATAAAGAGCAATGATCTTCTAGGAGGAGCCAAAATGATTCAAGACATTGAAAAAGTCTTAATTTCTGAAGAAGAAATTAAAAAAAAAATAAAAGAGTTAGGAGCGATATTGACAGAAGAATATGAAGGCAAGTTTCCTTTGGTCATCGGCGTTTTAAAAGGCGCTATGCCGTTTATGGCCGATCTTATAAGACATATGAATACATACTTGGAAATGGACTTTATGGATGTATCCAGCTATGGCAACAAAACGGTTTCATCAGGAGAAGTCAAAATTATTAAAGACTTGGATGCTTCTGTTGAAGGGCGGGATCTTTTAATAATTGAGGATATCATCGACAGCGGACTGACCTTAAGCTACTTGGTGGATCTTTTCCGTTATCGTAAAGCAGCATCGATTAAAATTGTAACCCTTTTGGACAAACCGAGTGGACGTAAAACTAACATTGAAGCAGATTATGTGGGCTTTGAAGTGCCTGATGCGTTTGTTGTCGGCTACGGTTTGGATTATGCCGAAAAATACCGAAACCTTCCTTTTATCGGCATATTAAAGCCTGATATTTACCAAAATAAAGATGAGTAATGGAATAAAGTCGTATTAGTTGTATTGTGCCAATTTTCTATGATACTATTGAGTATAGTTTTGTTTTACTGCGTGGGAGGAGGTAAGGGATGAATCGGATTTTCCGAAATACTATATTTTATTTGCTGATTTTTTTAGTGGTTATCGGTGTGGTGAACTTTTTCCAAGGCGGTAACCAAAAAACGGAACAAATGAGTTATAGTACCTTCATCTCCAAATTGGAAAGCGGAGATGTTGACAATATAGTGGTGAAACCGGTAAGAGGCGTATATGAAGTAAGAGGGCAATTAAAGGGGTATGAAGAAAATCAATTCTTTATCACCTACTTATCAGGAGACGAAGCTTTGGCCAGATTGGATCAAGCAGCTGCCAAGACGGAAATGAAATGGTCTCAGGCCGATGATACGAATGGATGGGTTCAATTTTTTACGTCCATCATCCCGTTTATTATCATTTTTATTTTGTTCTTCTTTGTGCTCAACCAAGCGCAAGGCGGCGGCAGCCGTGTCATGAATTTTGGCAAAAGCAAGGCAAGGCTTTATAACGATGATAAGAAAAAGGTCAGATTTAAAGACGTGGCAGGAGCAGATGAGGAGAAAGCAGAGCTTGTGGAAGTAGTCGAGTTTTTAAAAGATCCCCGCAAGTTTTCAGAACTTGGCGCTCGCATTCCTAAAGGTGTTCTTTTGGTAGGACCCCCGGGAACTGGTAAAACATTACTGGCTCGCGCTGTAGCAGGAGAAGCCGGCGTCCCGTTTTTCTCCATAAGCGGTTCGGATTTCGTTGAAATGTTCGTCGGTGTCGGTGCTTCCCGCGTTCGCGATTTGTTTGAAACAGCTAAGAAGAACGCCCCATGTATCATTTTTATCGACGAAATTGATGCTGTCGGCCGCCAAAGAGGAGCAGGATTAGGCGGAGGGCATGATGAAAGAGAGCAGACGCTGAACCAGCTGCTTGTTGAAATGGATGGATTCAGCTCTAATGAAGGAATTATCATCATTGCGGCTACCAACCGTCCGGATATTTTAGACCCTGCATTGCTGCGTCCCGGCCGTTTTGACCGGCAAATCACTGTGGATCGGCCGGATGTTAAGGGGCGCGAGGCGGTACTTAAGGTGCACGCCCGAAATAAACCGTTGGATGAATCCGTTAATTTGCGCAGCATTGCGATGAGAACCCCTGGTTTTTCGGGAGCGGATTTGGAAAATTTGTTGAACGAAGCAGCTCTTGTAGCAGCGCGGCAGAATAAAAAGAAAATCGATATGTCTGATATCGATGAAGCGACAGACCGAGTGATTGCTGGACCTGCCAAAAAGAGTCGGGTTATTTCGGAAAAGGAACGCCGTATTGTTGCCTATCATGAGGGAGGGCATACGATTATCGGCTTGGTTTTAGATGAAGCTGAAATGGTTCATAAAGTGACGATTGTACCTCGCGGCCAAGCTGGCGGGTATGCTGTCATGCTGCCGAAAGAAGACCGCTACTTTATGACAAAACCGGAACTACTGGATAAAATTACCGGATTGCTTGGCGGACGGGTTGCAGAAGAAATTATATTTGGTGAAGTGAGCACAGGAGCTCACAATGACTTCCAAAGGGCGACAAATATTGCAAGAAGAATGGTTACGGAATTTGGAATGTCTGATAAATTGGGTCCGTTGCAATTTGGAAATTCTCAAGGACAGGTCTTTTTAGGCAGGGACATTCAAACGGAGCAAAATTACAGCGATGCGATTGCTTATGAAATTGACTTGGAAATTCAGCGCATTATTAAAGAATGTTATGAACGGGCGAAGAAAATTCTCACTGAGAATCGCGATAAATTGGAATTGGTTGCTAAAACGTTGTTAGAAGTAGAAACTCTTGATGCCGAACAAATTAAATATTTGATTGAGCATGGAACGTTGCCGGATCGTTCAAATGAAAAAGCTTTATCCGAAAATGATCATGCAGAAAAAGAAAACAAAGAGGAAACAAGCAAAGAGAATCTTGTGCGGGTAAATATTCAGCCGAAAAATGAAGATCCTCAGATTAATTCCTCTGAATTGAACAAAGATTAAAATATTGCTGCCGCCAACTCGTATTAGGTTGGCGGTTTTTCTTTTAACATTGTGGGCAACTACTAATATTCAATGTATGATATGATGGTGACGTAGTATTGAAATTAACGTTAAAAAGGTGATGGATAGTGATTTTAGCGTTGGATGTTGGGAATACAAATACTGTAATTGGTGTGTACCAAAAAGAGAAATTGCTTTATCATTGGCGGATTGAAACAAATCGCCACAAGACCGAAGATGAATACGGAATGCTTTTTAAAACATTATTTGAATACGTTGGATTGACATTTTCCGATATTAAAGGAATCATTATTTCCTCCGTTGTTCCTCCGATTATGCTTGCTTTAGAAAACATGTGTCAAAAATATTTCCATTTGGAACCGCTTATTGTTGGTCCGGGAATCAAAACGGGTTTGGACATTAAATATGATAACCCCAGGGAAGTTGGGGCAGACAGAATTGTCAATGCTGTAGCAGGCATATATCTATATGGATGCCCGCTTATCATTGTGGATTTCGGAACCGCCACAACTTACTGTTACATTAACGAGAAAGGACAATACATGGGCGGCGCCATTGCGCCAGGAATTAATATTTCTACGGAAGCCCTCTATTCAAAAGCCGCAAAGCTGCCACGAATAGAAATTGCCAAACCTGATCACATAATAGGGAAAAATACAGTTGCAGCTATGCAATCGGGAATTGTTTACGGTTATGTTGGGCAAGTGGAAGGGATCGTCGCTAGAATGAAAGCTCAAGCAAAAAAGGAGCCGAAAGTGATAGCCACAGGGGGACTTAGCAGCTTAGTTGCTGAAGAATCGAATATTATCGATATTGTTGACCCATTATTAACATTAACCGGGCTGCAGTTAATTTATGAACGCAACGTTGGAAGGGAGTCATGATGATGAATGATTATTTGGTAAAATCATTAGCTTATGATGGGGGGGTGCGTGCTTATGCCGTTCGAACCACCAATACGGTTGGGGAAGCGCAACGCCGCCATCAAACATGGCCTACAGCTTCAGCTGCTCTTGGCAGGGCTATGACAGCCGGTGTAATGCTTGGATCAATGTTAAAAGGCGATGAAAAATTAACGATTAAGATTGAAGGCGGTGGACCTATCGGCGCCATTATTGTCGACAGCAACTCAAAAGGTGATGTCAGAGGTTATGTAAAGAATCCGCAGGCTCATACTGCTCTCAACGAGAAAGGAAAACTTGATGTAGCGGGAGTTGTCGGCAAAAACGGAATGCTGACGGTTGTAAAGGATTTAGGATTGCGAGAGCATTTTTCCGGCCAGGTACCGCTAATTTCCGGAGAGTTAGGGGAAGATTTTGCCTATTATTTAGTTGCTTCTGAGCAAGTTCCGTCATCAGTAGGAGTGGGGGTTTTAGTTAACCCGGACAACTCGATTTTGGCGGCAGGCGGATTTATTTTGCAATTAATGCCTGGGACGGAAGAAAAAGTGATTACCGAACTAGAACAACGTTTAAAAACGATTGAACCAATTTCAAAATTGATACAAAAAGGGCTTGCGCCGGAAGAAATATTGGAGGAGCTGGCAGGGAAAGGTAATGTTAAAATGATAGATCAAATGCCCGTGCAGTTCCGTTGTACTTGTTCAAAAGAGAGATTTGGAAATGCTATTATCAGTTTAGGCGTGGAAGAGATTCAACAAATGATTGAAGAAGACGGAAAAGCGGAAGCTCAATGTCATTTTTGCAACGAAATATATGTATTTTCAAAGGAGGATTTGCTGGACTTAAAGGAAGCAGCTACGCAAAAATAAAATAGCAGCAGGGAGCTGAAGGGATGAGCAAAAAAGCGTTATGGACCATTATAGTTGTACTAGTGCTTATAAACATCGTATCGTTCGCCTTTTTGCTATCTAAGAATGTAAATGGAAAAGATGAAGCAGTTGCAAAAATTGGTGATAGCCGCATTACAAGGCAGCAATGGCTGAATGAGCTTGAAAAGCGGTATGGCCAGGAAACATTGGAAGATATGATTAACTATAAGGTCGTGCTGGAGTTAGCCCGAAAATATGGTATCAAAGTGGATGACAAAACCATTGAACGCGAAATGAAAATGTTTAAACTGTCATATCAAATTCCCGAGGAAAACGTTCTTGCAGAAGATGAATTGAAGAAAAAAATACGCTACAGCATTCTTTTGGAAGAGCTATTAACGAAAGATGTCAATATAAGCGAAGAGGAATTAAGGAAGTATTATGAAGAGCATAAGGAACAATTTGTTGTACATGATGCTTATCACTTATCTCATATCATCGTTAAAACAAAAAATGATGCACAAAAAATAATAAAAGAGCTGGAAGGTGGATCCAGCTTTGAAGCTCTGGCAGCTGAACAATCGATTGACAAAATGACATCAAAAGATGGCGGCGATCTCGGTTTTATTTTTGATGGTGATCCCAATATTCCAAGAGAATATATAGAAGAAGCAAAATTTATGGAGGAAAATGAATGGTCAGATCCAATTTCGCTTGACAATGGTTATGCTATCATTTTTTTGCGTGAGAAAGTAAAAGGTGAACAATATAAGTTTGACGAAGTAAAACATCAAATTCGCCGGCAGCTGGCATTAGAGCAGATGGAAGGAAATGTAACCGCCAGACAGCTCTGGGATGACATAGGCGTCACTTGGTTTTACGAAAATAAACAAAATCATTGACAATTCAAAAATTTATTGGTATATTTTCAATAAAACCAATAAAATTACTCGGAAATTGAGGTGTGAATTATGGCGGTTGTTGCAAATTCGGTTTTAGAACTGATTGGTAAAACTCCTGTAGTAAAATTGCAAAAAATTGTTGACGATGACAGCGCAGATGTTTATTTGAAACTGGAATATTTTAATCCAGGTTCAAGCGTTAAAGACCGTATTGCTTTAGCTATGATTGAAGCAGCGGAAAAAGAAGGGAAGTTAAAGCAGGGAGATACGATTATTGAACCTACAAGCGGAAACACAGGAATCGGTTTGGCAATGGTTGCAGCTGCAAAAGGGTTACGGGCCATTTTAGTCATGCCTGAAACAATGAGTTTAGAAAGACGCAACTTACTGCGGGCTTACGGTGCAGAACTTGTCTTAACGCCTGGATCAGAAGGAATGAAAGGTGCGATTAAAAAAGCGGAAGAACTAGCTGAGAAACACGGTTATTTCATGCCGCAGCAATTCAAAAACCAAGCAAATGTTGCAATTCACCGTTTAACTACTGGACCGGAAATTGTTGAACAGATGGGTGATCAATTGGATGCATTTGTTGCCGGCATCGGTACAGGCGGTACGATAACAGGAGCGGGAGAAGTATTAAAAGAAAAATATCCAAATATTAAAATTTATGCGGTAGAGCCCGCTGATTCTCCTGTTTTATCCGGAGGAAAACCAGGCCCTCATAAAATTCAAGGTATTGGTGCGGGATTTGTTCCTGATATTTTAAATACGGACATTTATGATGAAATTATTACCGTCACAACTGAACAAGCCTTTGAAACAGCTCGTAAAGCTGCAAGAGAAGAAGGGGTATTAGGCGGAATTTCTTCAGGAGCTGCAATTTACTCTGCACTCAAAGTGGCAAAACAATTGGGAAAAGGCAAAAAAGTATTAGCGATTATTCCAAGTAACGGCGAAAGATACTTAAGTACACCATTGTATAAATTTGATGAAGAATAATCTTTTAGACTGGAAATTAGCTGCCGAAAAAGCTGCTGACAAATTTGTCGGCAGCTTTTTCCTATTAATGGGGTATCATCCGCTGTATCAATTGAGTGATGTTTACGAAGTTTGGAAATTGCAAGTCTATTAATGTAAACAGCTCATTGTTGATGTAAAATAAGGATATGGGCAAAAGGAGAGTGGATGAATGGGAAACACAAGAAAACCGCTGGCAACGTCTATCCCTTTTGAAACGGATCGCTTTTTTATTTGTTACGAGAAGCTTGCGCATGGTGAAAAATATCATGTCCTTCTTGAAAGTGGAAGAGGCGGCCGATACAGTATTGCAGGGATCAAGCCTTATGCCTTGATCAAAGGGAAAAACGGAAAACTAATTATACATCAAGGAGATAAAGAAATTGTTCAGAAAGGCAATCCATTGTTATTGCTGGAAGCATGGATGAAGGAATTTCAATTTGAAACCGATCCTTCTCTGCCTGATTTTCAAGGGGGAGCTATCGGATTTATTAGTTATGATGCCGTCCGTTATTTTGAAAAACTGCCTAACCGCTCCTTGGATGATTTAAATATTCCTGATCTTTTTTTCATTGTTTTCCAAGACGTTGCCGTTTACGATCATGAAGAAAAAAAGCTTTGGCTGATAACCAGCTGTAAAAACGGAGAGGAATTGCTTGCAAGACAACGGCTAGAAGAGATGAAAACATTATGGTGTGATGAAATTGGACATGATGTTTTTAATGATGAAGTCGAGCAGGGCAATCTAACCTACGAGCCGGTCACGTTTATGGAGGAGCCGTTTAAAAAAGCAGTTGAAAAGGTAAAGGAATATATTGCGAGCGGTGATGTTTTTCAAGTGAACTTATCTGTCAGACAGGCAAAGCTGCTTTCTACCCATCCTTTTGAAATTTACAAAGCTTTGCGAAAGGTTAACCCTTCTCCATATATGGCATATATTGAAACACCGGAATTTCAAATTGCCAGCGGATCTCCAGAGCTGCTCATTAAAAAAAGGGGAAACGTCCTGAATACCCGTCCGATTGCAGGAACGAGGTCAAGAGGAAGAAGCGATGAGGAGGATCGCCAGCTTTCCGTAGATTTGATCACCAATGAAAAAGAGCGGGCAGAACATATCATGCTTGTTGATTTAGAACGGAATGATCTCGGCAGGGTATGTGTATATGGCAGTGTGGAAGTCAATGAACTGATGACAATTGAAAAGTATTCACATGTCATTCATATCGTATCGAATGTTCGCGGGGTGCTGCAGGAAGGAAAAGGCTTCTCTGATATTATTCGTGCTGTTTTTCCCGGAGGTACGATCACAGGGGCTCCGAAAGTAAGAACGATGGAAATCATTGAAGAACTGGAGCCGACAAGAAGAGGGTTATATACCGGTTCCATCGGCTGGCTCGGCTTTAATGGAGATTTAGAATTTAATATTGTCATACGGACGCTCCTTGCCAAAGACGGTTGGGCGTATGTGCAAGCAGGTGCTGGAATCGTGATTGATTCTGTTGCGGAATATGAATATAGAGAGTGTTTGAAAAAAGCGAAAGCAATATGGAAAGCGATCAGTTTGAGCGAAGAAGAGAAAATGTTAGTTAGAGGTGAGATGAGATGATTTTAATGATCGATAACTATGATTCTTTTACGTACAATTTAGTCCAATATCTTGGTGAGCTTGGCGAAGAGCTTGTCGTCAGACGAAATGATGAAATCACCATTAGGGAAATAGAAGAGCTCAAACCGGCTTATATCATGATTTCTCCTGGGCCCTGTACACCGAATGAAGCAGGAATCAGCATGGAGGCAATCAAACAGTTCGCAGGGAAAATTCCGATTTTTGGCGTTTGTCTAGGTCATCAATCAATAGCTCAAGTGTTCGGAGGCGATGTAGTCCGCGCAGACAAATTAATGCATGGAAAAACATCGCAAATTTATCATGATGGAAAAACGATTTTCAACGGCTTGGACAACCCGTTCACCGCGACAAGGTATCATTCTTTGATTGTAAAAAAAGAAACCCTTCCGGACTGTTTTGAAATTTCAGCTTGGACTCATGAGGGGGAAATTATGGGAATCCGCCATAAATTATTGCCGGTTGAAGGTGTGCAGTTCCATCCGGAATCCATTATGACTGAAAACGGGAAACGGATGTTAAAGCAATTCCTATTATATTATCGTGCGGAAGAAAAGAGTGTATAAGTGTGTACTTATATATAAACGGTGAATATAAAAAGCAGGATGAGCTGCATATTTCCCCGTTCGACCATGGGTTTTTATACGGAATCGGCGCTTTTGAAACAATAAGAACTTATAACGGTCATCCATTTTTATTGCATGATCATATCGATCGCTTGAATGCAGCGGTTAACGAACTCGGCATTGATTTTTTTCTTTCTTATCAGAAGGCGGAACAAATTATTAGAAAACTGCATGAATTACATCATTTCAAAAATGCGTATATTCGGATAAATGTTTCAGCTGGTGAAAAGGAGCTGGGCTTATCGGCAGCCCGCTATCAAAATCCGGTTTTCATTATGTTTATTAAAGAATTAAAGATGCCGGAACGATCGACAAAGCAGGGGGTCATTCTTTCGGTTCGGAGAAATACGCCGGAAGGGTCTTTTCGTATCAAATCGCACCACTTTTTAAATAATTTGCTGGCCAAAAGAGAAATTGGAGATGACCCGAAAAAGGAGGGTATATTTTTAACACATTCAGGGTATGTTGCTGAAGGGATTGTTTCCAACATTTTTTGGGTGAAAAACAACACCGTTTATACACCGGCTGTTGATACAGGAATATTAAACGGAATTACAAGACAGTTTGTGTTGACGGTTCTCAAAAAAATCGGCATTCCTTTTGAAGAAGGATTTTATAAACCAGAACATCTGTTTTCTGCACAAGAAGTATTTATCACAAATTCTTTGCAGGAGATTGTCCCAATTACGCATATTGGCCAAAAAGCATTTGCAGGTGAACAGGGAATTTTGACAAATCAATTAATCGATATCTATAAAAAATGCCGGCAGCTTCTTTTTACTAGAAATGACTTTAAAGCAGGTGATGAACAATGAGTGTAATCGAAAAAGCAAAAATTTTAAAATGTGGACCCTATCTATTACGCTATGAAGATAAAACGCAAGTAATGGGAATATTAAATGTTACACCTGATTCTTTCTCGGACGGCGGAAAATTTAACGATATTGAAAGAGCCATAAAGCATGCAAAAGAAATGGTGGAAAGCGGCGCCGATATCATTGATGTCGGAGGTGAATCGACCCGTCCAGGCCATGAGCCCGTTTCGGAAGAAGATGAGTTAGCTAGGGTTCTTCCAGTAATTGAAAGATTGTCTAAAGAAATTCGAGTTCCTATTTCTATCGATACGTACAAAGCGCATGTGGCAAAAAAAGCGGTGGAAGCTGGGGCAACCATCATCAATGATATATGGGGGGCGAAAAAAGAGCCGGACATCGCTCGTGTGGCGGCAGAATATGACGTCCCCATCATCTTGATGCACAATCGCGAAAAAGAAGGGTATAATGATCTAATTAGAGACATGATTTCTGATTTAATGGAAAGTGTCGAGATAGCCAAAAAAGCAGGCGTAAGGGATGAACAAATTATTCTTGATCCGGGCATCGGATTTGCAAAAACTTTTGAAGACAATCTCTTGGTCATGCGCCATCTGGAAGAATTTACAAAACTGGGATTCCCGGTTTTGCTTGGAACTTCGAGAAAAAGATTTATAGGACGTGTTCTCGATTTACCGGTAGATGAGCGAATGGAAGGAACAGGAGCTACCGTATGCTTAGGAGTGCAAAAAGGTTGTCAATTTGTTCGGGTTCATGATGTTAAACCAATTGCACGGATGGTTAAAATGATGGATGCGATGCTTGGAAAGGGGCTTGATCAAGATCGATAAGATCCATGTAACTGGAATGGAGTTTTGGGGCTATCACGGCGTTTATCCTGAAGAGAACAAGCTTGGACAACGATTTCGGGTTGATGTCATTTTAGAGACGGATCTAAAAAAAGCGGGAAAAACGGATGAAATAAATGATACCGTAAACTACGCAAAGGTGTACGATGTTTGCAAAAATATTGTAGAAGGCCCGCCCTGCAAATTAATTGAAGCAATCGCAGAAAAGTTGGCAGAAACATTATTATCTACTTTTCCAATTGTTGCACAATGCATGGTGAAAGTGACCAAACCGGATCCGCCTATTCCGGGTCATTATCACTATGTTGCAGTGGAAATTAAAAGGGGACGAAAATGAACAATATTGCATATATATCGTTAGGTTCTAACATAGGTGACCGAGAATACTTTTTGCGGGAAAGCATCAGGCGATTGGACAAGGATCCAAATGTGGCGGTAATAAAAACATCTTCCATTTATGAAACAGATCCTGTCGGCTTTGTCGAGCAAAATTTGTTTTTAAATATGGTTGTGAAAGTGGCAACGAATTTGTCGCCATTTGAATTATTTAAGTTAACTCAATCCGTTGAGCAGCATTTGGGCAGAACAAGAGAAATCAGATGGGGGCCTAGAACAATTGACCTTGACATTTTATTATATAATAACGAAAATATTGAAACAGAACAGCTCACCATTCCCCATCCAAGAATGTTTGAACGGTCTTTTGTCCTAATTCCTTTATTTGAGATAGATCGTCATATTCAATGCCCGAAGCCGCCGTATTCTTTGTCGCTTTTAATAGATCAATTACAAGATAAAAAAGGAGTGCGAATATGGAAGCAGAAAAATGGGGAAGAAGGATTCGCGCTTTTAGAAAATTAAAAGGCTATACACAAGCCGGTTTTGCAAAAGATTTGGGGGTTTCTGTATCAGTTCTTGGAGAGGTGGAAAGAGGAAACCGTATTCCGAGCAAACAATTAGTGGAAGATATTGCTCTAAAGCTAAACGTCAGCGTGGAGGAGTTAACGCCGGAAGACATTGAAAAGTAAAGGAGGTTGCGAGGTTTTGTTTAAAATTGGGGATATCCAATTAAAAAACCGTGTTGTTCTTGCGCCGATGGCGGGAGTATGCAATTCAGCGTTTCGGCTGACAGTGAAAGAATTCGGTGCAGGTTTAGTTTGCGCCGAAATGGTCAGTGATAAAGCGATTTTATATAAAAACGCCAAAACAATGGGTATGCTTTATATAGATGAACGGGAAAAGCCATTGAGCCTGCAAATTTTTGGCGGTGAAAAAGAAACATTGGTGGAAGCGGCAAAGTTCGTTGATAAAAATACAACCGCAGACATTATCGACATCAATATGGGCTGCCCTGTTCCGAAAATCACGAAATGCGATGCCGGCGCTAAATGGCTGCTTGATCCAAATAAAATTTATGACATGGTTGCCGCTGTTGTTGATGCCGTAGAAAAACCCGTTACCGTTAAAATGCGGATAGGCTGGGATGAAGAACATATTTTTGCGGTGGAAAATGCCCAAGCTGTTGAACGGGCAGGCGGTAAGGCGGTTTCGGTACACGGACGGACACGGGTTCAAATGTATGAAGGAAAGGCGAATTGGGATATTATCAAGGAAGTAAAGCAAGCTGTCAATATTCCGGTTATCGGAAACGGAGATGTCAAAACCCCTGAAGATGCAAAAAGAATGTTGGATGAGACAGGGGTCGACGGCGTTATGATTGGACGAGCTGCTTTAGGCAATCCGTGGATGATTTACCGTACGGTTAAATATTTAGAAACAGGAGAACTGTTGGAGGAACCGACCGTTCGTGAAAAAATTGATGTATGTAAATTGCACTTGGAACGTTTGATCAATTTAAAGGGTGAAACCATTGCGGTAAGAGAAATGCGCAAACATGCGGCTTGGTATTTAAAAGGCATTCGCGGCGGCGCAAAAATAAGAAATGCCATTAATAATTGCGAAACAAAACAAGAGTTCGTTTCCCTGCTTGATCATTTTGCCAATGAAGTAGAAGAGAAAGAGCGTCAAACCGCATAGCGGAAATATGAACTTTTGTTTAGCTATTTTGTATACTGCCAGGCATCTGGCAGTTTTCTGCTTTACATTTTCAAAGCATTGGAGTTGATAAAAGATGAGTAAAGAAGAAATCAATCATCAGGAAGAATTGAATGATCAGCTGCAAGTTCGAAGGGAAAAGCTGAATGCTTTAAGAGAGAAAGGGATTGATCCTTTTGGCAAAAGGTTTGAGCGCACCCATCAAGCAAATGTACTGAAAGAACAGTACGGGGAATTGACAAAGGAAGAGTTAGAAGAAAAAAACATTCATGTTTCGATTGCTGGAAGAATTATGACGAAACGGGGTAAGGGAAAAGCTGGATTTGCTCATATCCAAGATTTGTCAGGGCAAATTCAAATTTATGTAAGAAAAGATACAGTGGGCGATGATCAGTATGAGATTTTCAATATGGCGGATCTGGGCGATCTAGTTGGTGTCAGAGGAACCGTTTTTAAAACAAAAGTTGGCGAACTTTCTGTAAAAGCAACGGAGTTTATTCTGCTCACAAAGGCATTGCGTCCTCTGCCAGATAAATATCATGGGCTTAAAGACATTGAACAACGTTATCGTCAACGTTATTTAGATTTAATTATGAATCCGGACAGCAAAAACACGTTTATCACAAGAAGCAAGATCATCCAATCAATGCGCCGTTATTTAGACAATCAAGGATATTTGGAAGTTGAAACGCCGATGATGCATTCCATTCCGGGAGGAGCGGCTGCACGGCCATTTATCACCCATCATAATGCTCTTGATATGCCGTTGTATATGAGAATTGCCATTGAATTGCATTTGAAGCGGCTTATTGTCGGCGGGTTGGAAAAGGTATATGAAATTGGCCGCGTGTTCCGCAATGAAGGAGTTTCAACCAGACATAATCCTGAATTCACCATGCTTGAGCTTTACGCAGCATATGCAGACTTTCAGGATATTATGGAATTAACGGAAAACTTAATTGCTCATATTGCAAAAGAAGTACTTGGTACAACTACTATTCGCTACGGCGAACACGAAGTGAATTTGGAGCCGAAGTGGAAAAGGCTTCACATGGCAGACGCCATTAAAGAATACACAGGCGTTGATTTTTGGAATATTACAACAACAGAGGAAGCAAGGGCTTTAGCGGAAAGCCACGACGTAAAAATCGATGAAAATATGCAATACGGCCATATTGTTAATGAATTTTTTGAGCAAAAAGTAGAAGACAAACTGATTCAGCCGACATTTATTTACGGCCATCCGGTTGAAATTTCGCCTCTTGCAAAGAAAAATGAACAAGATCCAAGATTTACAGACCGGTTTGAATTATTTATTGTCGGACGTGAGCATGCAAATGCTTTTACCGAATTGAATGATCCGATTGACCAGCGTGAACGTTTTGAAGCCCAACTAAAAGAAAGAGAACAAGGAAATGATGAAGCGCATATGATGGATGAAGATTTCGTTGAAGCCTTGGAATACGGCATGCCTCCGACTGGAGGGCTTGGCATTGGCATAGACCGGCTTGTTATGCTTCTTACAAACTCACCGTCCATTCGAGATGTTCTCTTGTTCCCGCAAATGAGAAACAAATAATTTTTCTATACAATAGGAAGGCTTTATCGTCTTCCTATTTATTTTTCAAATAAGTTTTGCAAAAATGCCCATTTTTTATTATCTTTGATTAGAGCGATAATGGTGGGAAAATCATAAAAAATATATTGATTTGTGATAGAAAAGATGATATATTAATATTCGTCCTTGCTAAAGGGTTCGAAAATTACCTGTTGACATGATGTGAAGAAATTGTTATATTGGATAAGTCGTCTTTTTTAGAAGCTTGATCTTTGAAAACTGAACAAAACGAAAGCGTTCCTGTTGATTCAAGAAATGAGCAGATATGAGGATAAACTTTTTT